>JBCCOH010000027.1:0-47140 GCA_039111275.1 Cyanobacteria bacterium P01_D01_bin.1
GCTGACCCCAGGTATGGAGGGGATGAGTGGCTGCATTCACAGGGCGCGGACTTTGGTGGATACTCTGCCTGATGCGTACATGCTGCAACAGTTCGATAACCCGGCAAATCCAGCGATTCATCGGCGTTCGACGGCAGAGGAGATTTGGCAGGATACGGAAGGGCAGGTAGATTTTTTGGTGGCGGGTGTAGGCACTGGCGGCACCATCACCGGTATTGGGGAGATTATCAAACAGCGGAAGCCGAGCTTTCGAGTGGTCGCGGTCGAACCTATTAACAGTGCGGTGCTTTCTGGGAAGACGCCGGGTCCACACAAGATTCAGGGGATTGGCGCCGGGTTTGTGCCCAAGGTG
Organism: Cyanobacteria bacterium P01_D01_bin.1; assembly: GCA_039111275.1. Taxonomy (GTDB): domain Bacteria; phylum Cyanobacteriota; class Cyanobacteriia; order Phormidesmidales; family Phormidesmidaceae; genus Phormidesmis. Next base: position 353 of record JBCCOH010000027.1, read on the forward strand.
CTAAACCAAGGCTTGATTGATGAGGTGGTGGCGGTGACGGATGATGAGGCGATCGCATTCGGCAGACGCTTGGCCAAAGAAGAAGGCATTCTCTCGGGGATCTCCAGCGGCGCGGCCTTGTGTGCGGCAGTAAAAATTGCGCAAAGACCAGAGAACACAGGCAAATTGATTGTGATGATTCAGCCTAGCTTCGGCGAGCGATACCTGAGCACGCCGCTGTTTCAAGACCCTGAGCCGATGGGGTAGCTACTCTACGAGAAGAGCAAGGCTCTACGACTCCGCTCAGCTATCGGTGCTTTGTTGATGAGAGTGGAAAGTGGGGGGTTGGGGGATAGGGTCTTGGGGTTAGAATATCGCTATGGCAAATCAGACGCGCATTGATATTAACCACTACAAGACGCTAGGCATTGCTGAGGGCGCGAGTCAGGCTCAGGTGAAGCAGGCGTATCGCCAGCTGGCGAAGCAGTTTCATCCTGATAGCCAAAATCAGGGCGCAACGAATGACAAGATTGCGTCGGTGAATGCGGCCTATGAAGTGCTAGGAGATGCCAGTACGCGACAGCAGTACGATGTGGAACGGCAGCTGCGGGCGAAGACAAAACAGCGTGAGCGAACTTCTCGCACTGTGGACTCTCAAAATCAGTATCGAAAGCAGAAGAAGACTAGTGCGGCGGACTCGACCACTATTGAGCAGTGGCTGCGCCAGGTGTTTAACCCGACTGACAGGCTGATTGGAAAGGTAATTCAGCCCCTGAAGGCAGAGGTGCGATCGCTCTCTGCCGACCCATTTGACGACACACTGATGGAAGCGTTTCAAACCTACATAGAAGCATGCCGTGAGCATCTAGAAAAGGCGCAGGCTAAGTTTAAGTCGATGCCAAATCCAGCAGGCGTAGCAGGTGGGGCAGCGAATATGTATTACTGCTTGAACCAGTTGGAAGACGGTATAGAAGAAATCGAACGATTTACCTATACCTACGATGAGAGCTATTTGCACACTGGGCAGGAGCTGTTTCGGATCTCGGCGGGGTTGCGCAAGGATGCGAAAGCAGAGATAAAGGCGGTGTTGTGACTTGTTGCTACAATGATTGCTTACGTTGTCGGGCCGCTGCTGGGCCTTTCCTATCATGGCTCTTCCTGTTGTCGCAATTGTTGGTCGCCCGAATGTGGGTAAGTCTATGCTGGTGAATCGGTTTGCCGGTGGGCGGCAGTCGATTGTATTTGACCAGCCCGGGGTGACGCGCGATCGCACTTACCAGCCAGCCTTTTGGAAAGACCGTGAGTTTCTGGCGGTGGACACGGGCGGTCTAGTATTTGACGACGACACCGAGTTTTTGCCCTACATTCGCGAGCAGGCAATGACCGCGCTGAGTGAGGCGGCAGCAGCACTGTTTGTGGTGGATGGTCAGACCGGACCGACAGAGGGCGATCAGGAAATTGCGTCCTGGATGAGATCGCAAAACATTCCGGTCGTCCTGGCGGTCAATAAATGCGAATCGCCGGATGAAGGCATTGTTCAAGCGGCTCAGTTTTGGGAGCTGGGTTTGGGTGAGCCCTATGCGGTCTCGGCAATTCACGGTAGCGGAACGGGTGAGCTGCTCGACGCGCTGGTAGAACATTTGCCACCTACTGATGAGGTCGAAGAGGTTGAAGAGTACCGGGTGGCAATTGTCGGACGACCCAATGTCGGTAAGTCCAGCATCTTGAATGCTTTCGTCGGCGAGAAGCGCTCGATTGTCAGTCCGATTTCTGGGACCACGCGCGATGCGATTGATACGGTAGTCACTCGCGGCGAGGGCGATGAGCAGCGGCGCTATCGGCTAATCGACACAGCAGGCATTCGCAAGAAAAAGAATGTGGACTTTGGTCCAGAATATTTTGGGGTTAACCGAGCGTTCAGGGCCATTAAGCGAGCGGATGTCGTGCTGCTGGTGATCGATGCGTTAGACGGAGTGACCGAACAGGATCAAAAATTAGCAGGACGAATCGAAGAAGAAGGCCGAGCCTGCGTGATTGTGGTGAATAAGTGGGATGCGGTGGACAAAGACTCGCACACTATCTACGAGTTTGATAAGAAAATTGAGGCAAAAATTCACTTTTTGGGCTGGGCAAAGCGGCTGTATGTGAGCGCACTGACTGGCCAGCGTCTGCCTAAAATTTTGGATGCGGTAGACATGGCAGCAAGCGAGCATCGCCGCCGGGTGAGTACGTCGGTCGTCAATGAGGTGCTAGAAGATGCGGTGAGCTGGCACACCCCGCCGACAACCCGGCAGGGTCGACAGGGACGAATTTATTATGGGACTCAGGTGCGATCGCAACCTCCTGCTTTTGCGCTGTTCGTCAACGATCCCAAGCTGTTTGGAGAGAGCTATCGCCGCTATATCGAAAAGCAGTTCCGCAAAAATCTAGGCTACGACGGAACCCCGATTCAGTTGCTGTGGCGTGGTAAGAGCCTGCGCGATGTGGAGCGAGGACATAGTTCTAGCAGTGGGCCAAACCGGGCAACTAAAGTACGCTACTTGGGCTAATGTTACTAGGGCTAATGCTACTGGGGTTAGCGTTACTGAGGTTAGCTAGTGTGGCAAAAAGAATTAGCAGGAAAAGCGCTGAATGGATTTATTGCGATCGCTCCCTATTGGTCTATATCTAGAGCAGCCAGTCACGTGGCTGCACAGACTAGATCCTAGAGTCAAAATCGCTTGGCTCTTGAGCATTTTGCTAGCGCCGATTTTGGCAAACTCCGCCTGTCGGCTAGCGATCGTCGCTTTTTTGGTTCTCTTGACTATCAGCGCTAGGATTCCTCTACGGGTGTGGCGTCAGCAGATGGGCTGGCTACTGATCTTAGGAGCGTTGGTCACTGGCCTACTGCTGGTCATGCCTGATGGAATTGCGGTCTCTCAGCAGCCTAGACTGCCAACCGAGCAGATGATCCAGGCGTGGCCAGACGAGTTGAGAGCCCCTGAGCAATTACCTGAGGTGCCGCCTGCGACCGGCTATCGGTACGACCTAGTGGACTGGCAGCTGACGCAGATTCCACCTTTTAATTTTTCGATTCAGATTACGCAGCGATCGCATCGAATCGCCATCAAGGTCAGCACTTTGCTATTCACCTTGATCTACTCCACTACTCTCTTTCTACTAACCACTGCGCCCGAAGAAATCACAGAAGCCTTTGAGTTGCTAATGCAACCGCTGCGCTGGTTAAAGCTGCCTGTCACTGAGATTGCACTCACACTTACCCTCGCCCTTCGATTCATTCCCCTTGTCCTAGAAGAAGTGCAAAATCTAGTGCGTTCTATTCGCACCAGAGCGATCAAATGGCAGAAGCTAGGCATTCGCGGCGCAGTGCAAATCTGGCTGATGGTATCTGAGCGGCTGATTCAAAACCTGCTGTTGCGAGCCGAGCAGATCGCTAGCGCTATGCAGGTTCGCGGATTTACCAGCCCCAGCACACACAGAGTCATCTGGCATCAGATGCGGCTGCGCTGGCGAGATTGGCTAGTACTCAGCGGACTTGGACTGTTTTGGTGGAGCCGACTAATGTATGGAGGCGTTGCTTGAAGGCGTTATCTTCTCGCTTGTCTCCTTGCTTGCAGTACTTCTGGCAGTCCTTGCCACTAGAGCAAAAGACTGGATCTGACGTCTTTGCGGCGCTTTTTCAGCCGCACCGATCTCAGCCAGGCACTGCCGGAATCGTCACTTTGCTCGAAAGCCCTTATCCGCTGCCATCCGATTCTCTACCTGCGCAGGCGGTCGAACTGGCTCGCTATTCGCTCTGCGCCGGACCGCCTCGACTAGTCGATCGCCGCCCGCAGCTTTGGACACCGACCAGGGGCAACATCATTCCTTTCTTAGAACAATTGAGCGCAGTAGCCCCTCCTATTACGATAGAAGCTTCTAGTCAGACAGGTCGCAGTTTGCCAGAGCATCTACCTTTTTGCGGGGGTTGGCTGGGCTGGCTAGGTTACGATTTAGCATGGGAAATTGAGCAGTTGCCGTGGCTAAAAGAGGACAAGCTGCCTTTTCCAGTCGCTTTTTGGTATGAACCAGCCGACTTTGCTGTGTTAGATCATTACCTACAGCGTCTGTGGATAGCCTCAGAGAGTCGTGATCGCCTAGCGAATCTAGAAAAGCAACTAGAGAAACCAACACAAGAGCAGCAACGAAGCATCTGTACAACAACCCGTCTAAAATTTGAAACCGACCAGGCAGCCTTCGAGACAGCGGTAGAACGAGCCAAAGCTCACATCAGAGCGGGCGATGTTTTTCAAGTGAACCACTCCTTGCGCTTCCAGGCGCAAACAACGGCTGATAGCTGGGACGTATATCAGACGCTCCAGCAGATCAATCCTTCACCCTTTGCTAGCTACTGGCACACACCATGGGGGGCGGTAGTGAGCTGCTCCCCCGAAAGGTTAATACAGTTGGAGGATAGCAAAGCCCAGTCTAGGCCGATCGCTGGCACTAGACCTCGAGGGCAGAACCCGATCGAAGATGAGACCAATGCGGTGGAGTTGGAGCGCGATCACAAAGAGAAAGCCGAGCACATCATGCTAGTTGATCTAGAGCGAAACGATCTGGGCCGAGTATGCGAATGGGGGTCAGTTCAAGTAGAGGAGCTGATGACAATAGAGCGCTATAGCCATGTTATGCACTTAGTCAGCAACATAGTCGGAAATCTGGCAACCGGATGCTCCCCAGCGCAGTTGGTTGCGGCCCTATTTCCAGGAGGGACGATTACTGGCTGTCCGAAAGTACGCTGTATGGAAATAATTGAAGCGCTAGAACCTGTTAGACGCAGTTTGTTCTACGGGTCCTGTGGCTACTTGGACCGCCGTGGCCGATTGGATCTCAATATTTTGATTCGGACACTTCTGATAGCGGCTAGTCCAGACAACACAGATAGCTCGATGACCGTATGGGGCCAGGTGGGCGCTGGTATCGTGGCCGATAGCGAACCAGAAAGAGAATGGCTCGAGTCTTTGCAAAAAGCAAAAGCTCAGCTTCTGGCCTTGGGATTGTGAGATTGGATGATGGGCTTGGGCCATAACATCTGAGTCATGGCACTGGGTATCTCTGGCATCTCAGCAAGTTAGCCGCTCACCTTAACAAGTAATGGTTAATTAACAATGGATAGCCAACATTGGATAGCTAACATTGAATAGCTAACAGCAGGTAGCTGATGGTGGGTAAAGTAGAGATGCCATAGACGCAATTAAGCTATGCTGTTTTGTGAAATCCTGTGGAAAATGCCGTAAACTCGACACTGCTCTATTCTCCATAATCTCCCGAAGCCTGAATGAGTACCGAAAATTATCTCAACCATCCAAACTTTGGCTTACTTTTTAGAGTCTGTCTGGTCGGCGAGGGACAGGAGCTATTTGCTACGCTATACGCGCACAGGCTGTTTTTTGTCGTGAGAAATGATACTAACGGGCTGTCGTTCGAACCTATTGGTAGAGTCGAATCGAAGCAGCTAATAGAGCAGCGGCTGCGATTGATTCGCCGCACAGGTCACCAGGCAGAGTACGACATGCTGCAAAAAACATACAAGCAAGCTTTCTAACTACGCCTTTTAGCTATGTCTTCTCGCTTGTCCCAGTTGAAAGCTGAGGTCGATCTGCCTGCTCGACTTGCTCATATTCGACAACGAATTCCACCTTCTGTCCGCCTGATTGGCGTGACTAAAACATTCTCGGCGGAGGTTGTTCGAAAAGCTTACGCTGCTGGTATCAGGCAATTTGGTGAGAACAAGGTACAAGAAGCGCTGTTCAAGCAGAGTGAGCTTCGAGATCTAACAGAGGTGACCTGGCATTTTATTGGTCATATACAGTCGAACAAATCGCTGCGAGTAGTGGAGAATTTTGACTGGATTCACTCAGTCGATAGTCTGAAGCTAGCGGCGCGAATTAATCGACAGGCCGAAGAATTGGGTAAGCGGCCAAGCTGCTGCCTTCAGGTTAAATTAGCGGCCGACCCAACAAAAACCGGATTCGAAGCAGGCCCGCTAATGTCTGCCCTAGCAGATTTAGATCAGATGAAATCAATTGATATTCGTGGGCTGATGGTGATTCCGCCTTATGGGCTATCAGAGACAGAAGCTCAAGCGATTTTTGAGCGAGGGACGGCGCTGGCGCGTGAGATTGCTGGGCGATCGCTCGCCAACGTGAAGATGGACCAGCTTTCGATGGGAATGTCTGGAGATTTTGAGCAGGCGATCGCCGCAGGAGCCACGATGGTCAGGATTGGCAGTGGGTTGTTCGGTCAGCGATAGGCAGCAAAAACAGGTGAAATCACTCACTTTCTGGTATATTCAGACACCTTTTGCCCCTATTAACTGCTCTCTTGGCAAGCACTCAAAGAAAATACATAAAAAACTATTGACATATCTTGCAAACCGTGGGGTAATGCTGATGACTCTAAATTTAAGTATTAGAGAAAACTAAGCAGCTAATTCCGGTACCCTTTGGTCATACTGAACATGTAGATGTTGCAGTATCAATTCAGCCATAGATACGAGCTCAGCTAGTCAAAGCAGCAAGAATTTTCAGGACTTTATTCCTACAGATGTTATTGGCTCACCTTTGATGACTGCGTTTGTGATAGCTGTATTCAGCTACATGTGGGATTTGATTCTGGAATGCCCTAGTTTTGTTGACACAACGCTGCGTAGCGCTTTTAATGACCTAATTGCCGCGTAGGGTTATGCCAAGTCGTCAATGTCGTGTTGGAGCAAAAGTTAATGAGTGGTTTATTCGGGAAGATCAAAGACTTTGTTGGATTGAACGATCCAGCAGATTATGAATACGACTACGAAGAAGTAGAAGGCGATGAGTATCAAAGCCTCTACGAGGAAGAAAACACTGAGCCCGAAGCCCTCGTGCCGCCGATGCCCGTTGAGGAAGCCCCTCGTCCTGCTCGTCGTCGTATTCGTGAAAGAGTTCTATCTACTGAATCTGGAATGGTATCAATGAACAACGTAATCGGTATGCCTGGTGCGATGAATGGGATGTCTGAAGTGATGGTGATGGAACCTCGCACTTTTGAAGAGATGCCACAGGCGATTCAAGCTTTGCGTGAACGTAAGTCTGTTGTACTCAACTTGACTATCATGGACCCCGACCAGGCTCAGCGTGCTGTTGACTTTGTGGCAGGCGGCACCTACGCCATGGACGGCCATCAAGAGCGTATTGGTGAGAGTATTTTCTTGTTTACACCTAACTGCGTTCAGGTCAGCATGCCAACCGAGAGCGGCGACAGCTTCGTTGACCAAGAGCTAATGAACGCGCCTCGTCAGGCTGCGCCTACCCCAGCATGGGCAACTGAGCAAATCGCGCGGATGGCTTAGAGGCAACGCGTTTAGTCTAAATGACGAACTGACAAAAGCGAGTACTCGCATCCTTCTTCTTCTTAGTATCTTGTAACGCTGCTATCAATAGGGCTCACTTCTCTCGATGTGGTAGCTATTCGCGGTATGCTATGGATGAAATTTAATGAGGGCTGCGTTCTTGTCTGTAAGACTTGGCATTATTGGCGGCGGGGTAATGGGCGAAGCTCTGTTATCCCGCCTTCTTGGTCAGGGTCTGTATGCCGCTGACGAAGTAATGCTGAGCGAGCCGTCTCCCGAGCGCCGTCAGGTGCTCTCCGAGCAGTATTCAATTCAAACAACAGACAGCAATATAGAAGCGCTTGAAGTTAGCAAAGTAGTGCTGCTAGCTGTCAAACCACAGGTTTTTGAGATAGTTGCAAAGGATTTTCAAAGTGCTCGCTGCGAGACGCCGCCTTTGGTTCTATCTATATTAGCTGGGGTGCCGCTGTCAAAGCTAGAGTCGGTGATGGCTGGCTGGCCCGTGGTCAGGGCGATGCCAAATACGCCTGCGACCATAGGGGGTGGGATGACGGCGATCGCACTCGGCACTAGAACCATGGCTGAGCACGGAGAGCTAGCCGAGAATATTTTTGCGGCGATGGGGCAGGTGGTCAAGGTGCCAGAGGGCATGCTAGATGCGGTGACTGGCCTGTCTGGCTCTGGTCCTGGCTATGTGGCGATCGTAATCGAAGCCTTAGCCGATGGGGGCGTGGCCGCTGGGCTGCCTAGAGCGATCGCCAACCAGCTAGCGCTGCAAACCGTACTGGGCACCGCCGAGCTCATTCAAAAGACGGGCATGCATCCGGCAGAATTAAAAGATAGGGTAACCAGCCCAGGCGGGACAACCATCGCGGGTATCGCTTGTCTAGAAGAATTGGGACTGCGTTCGGCGCTGATTGAGGCAGTGCGAACAGCAAGCTCTAGATCGCGTGAACTGGGGAAACCCACTGACGCGAAGCCGCCTAGCTAAAGGCCAGCTAGAGGTCAGCTAAAGACTAGTTAGAACAACGAATAAGATACCGAATTAAGAGAAACCGATCAAAAGAAACAGAATTATTGGCTAAAGACCGTGCCCCCAGAAGACGCTACGCCCTACGAGAACACAGACCAGAGTGCAGAGACTAGCAGCGCTGATAAAACAGCTGCTACGCCGTTAGGGCTAAGAAGGTCCGATCGGAGTCGAAGTGGACTAGGCTCAAGTCTTCAAGATTCAAGCTCTAAAGGCTTAAACGTCCCAGGAGCAAACGCTCAGTCGGATATCAACCAAATGGTCCGTCAGGGACTACGAGAACTAGAGCAGCAGCGGGGCGCTCTGCAGCGCGAGATCGAGCAGTTAGAGAGGCGCAAAGCCAGGCTAGAAGAAGAGATGCGCTCTAGCTTTGCTGGATCTTCTCAAGATATTGCCATTCGCGTCCAGGGATTCAAGGATTATCTAGTCGGCAGTCTACAGGATCTGGCCACGGCGGCTGAGCAAATTAATCTGATGGCTTCGCCAATGGTAGAGCCACCTATGCCTCCGGTTGATGTGACCAGAACAGCAGCCGTAGACTCTCCTGCGGACGATGATGTGATTCCACTGGCGGCGCAGCGATTTGCCCAACAGCGCGATCGCATTCACAGCTTGCTAGACCAGTACCGCACCCGCCCCGACTATTACGGTCCTCCCTGGCAGCTACGACGCACCTTTGAACCGATCCACGCCGAACGGACCGCCAACTGGTTCTTCACTCAGGGCGGACGCGGTGCGATCAAGAGTATGACCAGCCGTTTACAGAATGTGCTGGTGGCGTCAGCAGCAATTTCTTGCCTTTATGCACTCTACGACCGGCGGCTGTGTGTGCTGGTACTGGCCACTACGCCGGAGCGACTAGGTGAATGGCGTCGGTGGCTACAAGACTGTCTCGGCATCGCCCGAGCTGACTTTGGCACCAACCGAGGGGTAATGCTGTTCGAGTCAGCAGAGCCGATGGCACAGCGAGCCGAAAGGCTGATGGACGGTGGCAGACTGCCATTTTTGATTATGGATGAGGCCGAAAGCCAGGTGAGTCTGTCTCTGTTGCAATATCCGCTCTGGCTAGGATTTGCACCTGATCCAGCGAATCCGCCGACCGACTACGATTATTACTAACGATATGCCCTACCGCTAAACCTATGCCCAGGTGAAGTACTATGTCTGGTTCGATGATTGCGCTCCTGTTGCTAACTTTGCTAACGGCCTATCTTTTGGGCTCTATTCCGACCGGTTTCTTGCTGGCCAAAGCCTTGAGAGGAATTGATATTCGCGAGCATGGCTCCGGCAATACGGGCGCGACGAATGTCTTTCGGGTAATGGGTAAAGGAGCTGGGATCGCAGCGTTAGCGATTGATTTATCAAAAGGCGTAGCGGCGGTGCTGTTGATGCGATCGCTAATCACTAGTTCAGTTTTTGCCAGTTCTGAGGCGCTTGCTAGTTCTGGAATGGGTGAAGCTAGCTCTGCGCAAACCGCCGCCTGGGCCTACGTAGCCGCTGCCGCCTTGGCGGTACTCGGACATAGCAAGTCAGTCTGGCTGGGATTCACCGGGGGAAAGTCAGCCGCGACTGGGTTGGGCGTACTCCTAGCATTGACCTGGCCCGTTGCCTTGAGCGTAGCGTCTGTGTTCGGCGTGGCATTGGGAATATCGCGAACGGTGTCGGTAGGATCGATCGCAGCGGCGATGTCGGTGGTGGTGTTTATGGTGTTGACGGGCCAGCCAGTTGCGTATGTTTGGTTGGCGATCGCAGGGGGGTTATACGTCATCCTTCGTCATCGGGGTAATATTGCCCGATTGCTAGAAGGCACCGAGCCCAAAACATTTGGCAGTTAACCGATGCGTCTAAAAACTGATGCGTCTAGAAACGCTACAGTCACTCGCTCAAGTTCTCAATTTCAGCAATAGTCAGCCCTGTGGTCTCGCTAATCGTTTCAACGGGAAGCTTCCCAATTAAAGAGCGAGCAATCTCCGCCGATCTTTCTTCTCGGCCTTCTTCTCGGCCTTCTTCTCGGCCTTCTTCTCGGCCTTCTCGTCGAGACGTATCAATCACATTATTGAGATCGCGGTAGTACTTCAGGCTGCTTTGATAGCTATCTTGTTCATCCCGCGTCAGGTTGGCGATTTCCGCGACTTCAAAGAGCTGTAGGAAAACAGGATCTTGAAAGGGCTGAGGCTGACCTTCGATATCGGGTAAGTGTCTAAATAAGTACAGCCACTTGTCTTGTTTGGTAGCTAGCTGCTCTATTGTTTTTGTGAATTTCGGTAGCTCGATGTAAATAAACTTTAGCTTGTCGTAAAACACAACGCAGTGCTGATTTTTGAGTTCTACGGTGTGAATAAGTTCCGATGCTTCCCGCTGGTCATCAAAGACAAAATCGAGGATGCCAATTGAGTATACGGGTGCGAGCTGAAAGTTCCATTTTCCTTGCAGCGCTTGCTCTTGGATAGGGAAACTTGCGTAGAAAATACTGCGGTCTCTAAAGAAATCTTGTTTGGCTTTTTGCAGCTCAACGATAAAGCGATCACCGTTAGCACCTTGACAGTAAATGTCGAAAATCGCTTTGCGATCGATAGCAGTATTACCTAAGTTCTCTGTGCTTTTGTAAGAAAGCTCCCGAATTTGATGATGCTCAGGCAGTAGAGTATTCAGGAAATCAATCAGCAGTTGTTTATTGGGCTCTGAGCCAAAAACGCGCTTGAACCCAAAGTCGGTGAGCAGATTGACGTATTGCTCCTGCAGATGTAGCACCATTTCCGTAAGCGACTGCCGTCTGGTAGTTCTTTTACATAGCTTACCAACTTCAAATTACCAACTTCAAACTGCGCAGCCAGAACTATGCAGTCTCAACTGTGCTTCGAGCTGCTGCGGATCAAATAGGACGGGTAGAAAGTGAATGCTGTTAACCTCTTTGAAGTAGAACAGAATCGGCACAGCAGGCCAGAAGATTTTCCAGCTCTCCCACTCGGCATAGGGAAACGTTTTTAGCAAGCTATCATTGCGGCTAACTTCGAGCGCGGTAGGTGTAAAGGCAAGGCGAATTACCGTCGTCTGATACAGCAGAAACAGGCTAAACAGTGCCCAAACAACACCAACAATAAGCTGTACGAATAACAGCGGTAAAGAGAGCAGCACCATTGCCGCTGGCAACTTGTAGCTAGGCGTCAGTATTGTAGTGGTGTTGGCGTTGGAACCTGTGCTAGTCGCCATAGAAAACTTCCGGATGTAGATTTTTCTACAGTTTAATCGCCTTTTCGTACCTAGTTGCCGACGAAGGCACTGCCCATGCCCTGAAACATGGCCCAAGATAAAAAGAAATTGCTGACAAAAATAGCCAGCAGTGAGGTGACAACAGCCGTTGTAGTCGACTGACCTACGCCTTTGGCACCGCCTGTCGTTGTCAGTCCCCAGCTAGAGCCAATAATGGCGATCAATACGCCAAAAATCAACGATTTGATTAAGGATGCGGCCAAGTCGCCAATACTCAGGAAGCTGCGGGCTGAATTGAGAAACACGGCAAAGGGGATGCTGTAGATAGTCGTTGCTACGCCTGTACCACCAATCATGCCGGTAATGAAAGCCAAGATATTGAGTAGCGGCAGCATCAGCGCACAGGCAATTACCCGGGGGATCACTAGATAGTCGACCGGGTCACTTCTGAGCATTTGCAGCGCGTCAATCTGCTCAGTCACTCTCATCGTGCCAATTTCTGCGGCAAAAGCGGAACCGACTCTACCCGCTAATACCACTGCCGTCAGCACAGGCGCTAACTCCCTAGAAAGGGTGATAGCTAGCACCCCGCCGATCGCATTAGTCGCGCCAAACGCAATAAATTCGCGAGTGACCTGGATAGTAAAGACCATGCCTACAAACACGGACGTCACTAGCGCAATCAGCAATGACTCGGGGCCAACGGCTGACATTTGCTCTAGCGTGTTGCGGCGGTGGATGGGTTTGGAGATGACGTGAATAATGACCTGTCCACCCAAGAAGACAGCTGAGAGCAGTCGCTGAAACCAAAGCGCGAGATTCGGCGGGACGAGAGAGGGAGTCATAGGCTTTGAGGAAGTGCCTGTAGCTGTCAATCGCTACCTTATTACATTTTTCGCTCGACAATGCAGATGGGTTAAAACTCTCAAAGTAGCGGCTGAATGATTAGCGCTAGCTAGTAAGGCTACTCTGATTTTTTCAAAAAAACCTATGCTAGTAAGCAGTGTTTTTCAAGAAAGTAATTCAGGTGCTATGGGTTTTTGGGTTCAGTGCCGTATCGTTTGGCTGCGTGTGATTGCGATCGCACTAGCCACCAGCTTCAGTGTCAGCGCCTTCGCTCCGCCTGCTCTAGCAAGTCCATCGGCCAGCAATCTATCGCCACCGCTATCAGCCGCGCAGCTCACGCAGCTCGAAACTTCACCAGACACCCCAGCCAACACCATTCAACCCTATTTAGATAGAGTGGCAGAGGCGATTACAGAATTCACTTTGCCAAACGGCATGAAATTCATTGTGCTAGAGCAGCGCGAAGCACCAGTCGCCTCGGTAATGCTGTACGCCAACGTCGGCGCGTCCTACGAAGAAGACGGCAAAACAGGAATTGCTCACTATCTAGAGCATTTAGCCTTTAAAGGAACGACTCGAATCGGCACACGCGACTATCCAGCAGAAAAAGAAGTATTAGACGAGTTAGATGTGGTTTTTGACCAGCTGCTCGCAGCCGAAGCAGCGGGAGACACTGCCAAAGTAGCTGAGCTGACAGGTCAGTTTGAGCAGCTACAGGCAGAGGCAGCCACTTACGTAGAGCAAAATAAATTCGGTCAGATTATTGAGCAAGCTGGCGGCACAGGATTGAACGCTACAACGTCTGCGGATGCGACCCGCTACTTTTACAATTTACCTTCTAACAAAATAGAGCTTTGGTTCTCGCTAGAATCCGAGCGATTCCTGGATCCCGTTTTCAGAGAATTCTACAAAGAGAAAGAGGTTGTTCTAGAAGAGCGCCGTAGCCGAGTAGATAATTCTCCGATCGGCCAAATGGTTGAACGCTTTTCAGAGGTCGCTTTTGAAGAAAATCCATATCAGCGTCCGGTGATTGGCTATCAGGAAGACTTGCGCGTAGCGACTAGAGCTGATGTTCGAGAATTCTTTGATACTTATTATGGTCCGAGCAATCTAATTGCGGCAGTTGTAGGCGATGTCGACGCGAATGAAGTCAGACAGCTAGCCGAGGCTTACTTCGGCCGATATGAGTCTAGAGTGGACCCACCACAGCTGGTGGTCAACGAGCCTGAACAAACCGAGTCCAAATCGTTCACCTTAGAGCTCGCCTCACAGCCTTGGTACCTAGAAGGCTATCACCGACCGAGTATTAATCATCCCGATCATGTGGTGTATGCCATTATCAATAGTATTTTGACCGGTGGACGCACGGCTCGGCTCTACAAAGCCTTGGTGGAGCCTCAGATTGCACTCGACATAGGTAGCGCGAACGGCTTTCCGGGCGATAAGCAATCTACTGTAATGCTGCTCTATGGATTGACCGCTCCAGATCACACCGTCGAAGAGCTAGCCGTAGGCTTAGAAACAGAGCTGGTCCGATTGCAGCAAGAGCCGGTAGACCAGGCAACGCTAGACCGGGTGAAAACGCAGGCCCGAGCAGGGCTTTTGCGGCAGTTGGATTCAAATCAAGGTATGGCCAGCCTGCTGACAGAGTACCAGGCTAAAACTGGCGACTGGCGTAATGTATTTCGTGAGCTACAGCTGATAGAAGCAGTCGATGCGCAGGATATTCAGCGAGTGGCGACGCAGACATTTCGAGCTGAAAACCGGACAGTAGGTAAATTAGTTCCGGCTGAGTAGTCGGCAACGTCTCAATTTGATAGTCATCTGAAGGTTATTTAAGGAAATTCATGGGTTTATTCCGAGGGCGATCGCACAACCGTTTCATCCCTTTTTTATTTCTCGCAGCGGCGACCTGTATTATGCTGCTGACGCTGTCTTGGCCCAGTCCCGCCCAGGCAATCGAACCAAAGCCTTACGAGGATCTAGTCTTTCCCCCGTTAGGAGAAATTCGGATTCCCGACTACGAGCGCTACGAGCTAGACAATGGCCTGGTAGTCTACCTGATGGAAGACCACGACTTACCACTAGTTAGCGGTTCGGCGACATTTCGGACTGGCTCATACCTAGTTCCTCCTGAACAGACAGGTCTAGCAGGGATCGCGGGCGAAGCCATGCGGTTAGGGGGAACGCTCAATCATCCGCCTGACGAACTCAACCAATTGCTGGAGCAAAGGGCGGCTTCGGTAGAAACATCAATTAGCAGTACATCTGGCAGTGCTGGGTTCTCAGCGCTAGCAGAATATTTAGAAGACGTATTCGAGCTGTATGCAGAAGTAATTACGCAGCCTGCTTTCGATGAAACACAGGTAGCCCTAATCGAAGGTAGAACGGCCGGAGGAATTTCTCGTCGCAACGACGATCCCGGTGATATTGCCACCAGGGAGTTTCGCAAGCTGATCTACGGCGAAGAGAGCCCGTATTCTCGCACGATCGAATATGCCAACTTAGAAAATATCAGCCGGGACAACGTCGTTGACTTTTATGAGCGGACCATCCTACCCAAGAATACGATTCTGGGCATCGTTGGTGATTTTGATCCGACACAGGTAAAGGCGCTAATCGATCGGACGCTGGGCAATTGGCGGGATGGAAACGATGGCGCGGTTGCCTCACCGCCAGCAGGCCAGCAGCAGCAGGCTGGATTGTTCTTCGTCAATCAGCCACAGCTGACTCAAAGCACCATCCACGTCGGTCATATCGGCGGCGAACTGCGCAGCCCTTACCATGCGTCCATGGCGGTGCTCAATGAAGTGCTCAACGGTTTCGGTGGACGACTCTTCAACGAGATTCGCTCGCGTCAAGGCTTGGCCTATAGCGTTTATGCCTTCTGGAGCCCTAGATTCGACTATAACGGGATGTTCATCGGGGGTGGCTCAACCCGTTCAGAGGCAACGGTGCCATTTATCCAATCGATGTACAAAGAGCTAGAAAAGATCCGCAAGCAGCCCATCACTGAAGAAGAGCTAGCCTTTGCCAAAGACTCAGTACTCAATAGCTTTGTATTCAACTTTCAAACACCTAGCCAAACCCTGTCTCGGCTTATTCGCTACGAGTACTACGGCTATCCCAATGATTTTGTCTTTCAGTTTAGAGATGGGGTAGAGCAGGCGACTACAGCGAGTGTGCTGGAGGCGGCGCAGGTGAACCTAGACCCGGAGAAACTGATCACGATTGTGGTCGGAAATACAGCAGAAATTGAGCCTGATCTAGCGACGCTTGGCCAGGAGCCAGTAGCAATTGATGTCACAATTCCAGCGCCAGTGACATAGAGTCAATGCATCATTATTTCTGAGCTATCTGCTGACTGGCAGAAAAGTTAGTCAAATCGACGATAGCTCAGATATATAAACAAGCGGCAACTGACTACCTACCAAAAACACCTACGTCTTATGGTGGTCATTAACGCTGTGTATTAGCCATTGAGCGAATGCTATGACCAGCCCTTCTCGCCAGATAAAGAGGCTTCCGTTCAAATTTCGAAGACTCTTTCTAGACTCTGCCAAACTGATGGTGCGTTTGGAAAGGATCGAAGAGGCGGGCAGAAGGAGCCGCTCAAAAGAGTGGGAGCGGCTACCTGCGTATGTGGTGAGTAGTTTGACCCCTACCAATGTAGAAGAGGCAAAAGCACTCTCTAGTGAAGAGGTAGAATCAGCTAGCCAGGGCATTAGAGATATTGCGGGCCATCTTCACAAAGTTCAAAGACAGGGTCTTGCCCCAGAGCTAGTGATTGCAGTTCATGGGTACAACACGCCCGAAACCGGAGCATGCGAGAGATATCAAGAAATTTACTATCATGCGCTCAAAGATGACGCTATTCCCAACTACGGGAATCAGCTATTTATTGGTTATCGCTGGCCTTCTGAGACGGTATGGCGATCGCATAGCAAAAAGGGCAGCAACCCTATCTTGAACAGGCTTTTCGCCTTTTGGGAAAATCTGAACCACTGGAAGCGTAGTATCTTCGCGCTGCCAGTCGTTCCACAGGGGCTACTGTACATCTTCATTGGATTTCTAACGGCCATCCTTCTCGGTAAGCCTAGTCACTTTAGCCTGCCGTTTTTTTCTTATATCGCTTTCTTCTTCATCAGTGTGATTTTCACATTGTTTATCCTTAGACTGTTCATGTACTTTCGGGATGTATACCGAGCAATTAACTTTGCCGTTCCTGAATTAACTGAGCTGCTAAGACAGATCGAACAGGAATTAGTCAGCTCACACTACCAAGAAAATCCTGTTCTAACCAATGAAGAAATCCGTGACATTGCCCAGATTAGATGCGAAAATAATAAAGCGCAGGGTAGCAGCGAAGCATTGGAGATCTACGAAAAAGAGCTGAGGAAAACCGATAAACCCGAGCTTAGCGACGAGGAAGAAGATCGAATAGCAGAGCGTAGATTTCTTGATGCGCCAGACTGCAACAGAGTCAAGCTAAGCTTTATTGGTCACAGTATGGGCAGCCTGGTCATCACTAACCTAGTGAGAGTTCTCTCAGATGTATTTGACCTCAACTCTATTCGGCACAATCCGGACTCCTGTATCGGTCGCACCCTAAAGCTAGGTCGTCTGGTACTCGCCTCGCCAGATATCCCCGTACTGGCAGTTACCTCGAACCGGGCCAATCGATTGGCCTCTTCCCTACGCCGATTTGAAGAAGCCTATTTATTTTGCAACGAAGGCGATATTGTTCTGAGATGGGCGTCAACCGCTGTCAACTACATCTCTTTTCCTAGTGATAAACAGGTGTATGGCCATCGCCTGGGCAGTATCTCCTTACCAAATGGGAGAGACCACACCGGTAGAGACTACGATAGAGGGATTATAAATCTCGATACGCTAGAGAGGTTTTACAAGCCTCGCAAGCGGAACCTAGATACAGCAGTGAGAGAAGATAGTGACAATGTTTTGAAGTTTCTTTTTGTCACGTCTAGCCTAGACCTTATAGGCTTGTGGAGACGCTTCACACAGCCCATCAAGATAGATCCAGCTTCAGGGTATAAGAAGGGCGGTTTTGTCTCGCTATGGGATCTATTTAACGAGCGTTCTCCATTTGTCGGGAATAGAACCTCTGAGCTTGAAGGATCTCACAGATCAAACAGAACGCGACTCGAAAACTCAAATAGATATGCACCGCCTACGCTCGCAGATCTATTCACATTCTTTGACTGCACAGACTATCAAGACGTAGTCAGTCCTTCTAAAACATTTGACAAAAGGAAGCAGAACAGAGCTAGTCAGAAAAGAAGGCTGCTAACGACACCTCGAATCTTTGCGGACAGTCATATCAACTTCTTTGACTATATTGGCTTAGGAATAGCTAGCTTTTTCAGCCTTGTCAACACCCACGGCGGCTACTTTGACGGAAAATATAGTTGCGAGCTGATGTATCGGCTGGCCTTTACCGGATTCAAGCAGACTGTGGAAGCCGAAACAGAAGCGGAAGCAGGAGGCAAAACGGAGTGTGAAGTTAGCAGTGATCGCTCACGTCTAGAGAGAAAGCTGATGACGATGAGTGAGAACTGTAGACAGCGGCATATCAAAGTCTATCTCTCCCCGTTGCGCTACTGCGTGGACATTCAAGAAGAAGAACTTGATAAAGCAAAAGCACAGATGATGGCGGCCGTCCGATCGGCTGACGCAAACCAAGTAACGGTGTGAGTCACGCTCTAATGATTAGCTGCTCTAGCAGATCTGAGACTTGTTCAGCCCGATTCATCACCATTAGATGACCGCTATTTTCTACGCTGTAGTTGGGGGTGACGAATCGATAGGGAAAGATGCGATCGCCTTTCCCATGAATATGCACTAGGTTTTCTGGCACCTCCCTATTTTTCCACGTCACCACCCGATGCAGTGCCCACTTTAAAAACTGCGGATCGGTTTCTAGCAGCACTGTCTTGAGTAGCTGCTTTTGATCGCTGCCTTCTGGTGCAAACAACCAGTAGAGCAGCCAATAAAACGCCCACAGCACGCTTTTGAATGGAAAAACGCGGTGAATCGGAAACACCCGAAATAGCTTGAAGTAAAAAGGAACCTCAGAGCTATCCTTAACGCTAGAGAGGAGAATCACCTGATCAGTCTCTATCTGCTTGCCCATCTCTACTGCAATAATGCCACCAAAAGAGAGGCCAACCACAATCGGCTTTTCGTTATCTATCTGCCCTGTCAGCCTTTTTGCATAGCCCTCGATTGGCTCATTGGGTTCTGGCGGCAGCCATTGAATATGTACAGGCCGATAGCCTTCACATCGCAGCCACCGAAAAACCCGCTTATCTGCGCCCAGTCCACTCACAAAGTAGATAGGCCGCCGCTTAGCATCGCGTTCTTCATCTGGTGTGGGTGGTAGTGAATTGGTATCCTCTGTTGAACGAACTTCCGATATCAGAGCGGATGTTGATTCCGAAGTCGATTCTAAAGCTGATTGTTCAGACGGATCCACCTGTTCAGACGGATCCACCTGTTCGGACAAATCTACTTGTTCAGACAGGTCCACTTGTTCAGACAGGTCCACTTGTTCTGACGGCTTTATGGGGCGACTCATCATCCGTATCCAAATAGACTTCAAGCGACTAGTTGTTAGTTTATCTCAATAGATTAGCTTATTTCCATAGACTAGAGGCTGCTGTATAGATGAGGACAATTACCTCTATCTAGCTCTGTATAATGGTGGACGCTACCTAACAATGGTGTAGAGAATGAATGTAGAAATAGTCTTTTCTCTGAACAAGAAGATTTGGCTATCACTAGTCGTTGCGATGAACTCTATTGCTAGTAACGCAGCAAATCCCGAAGCGGTTCGGTTCAACATTCTAGTGCCTCCCGGAGAAGAACAGTTTTTTGAAGAGAAGATTAGAGCGGCCCTCCCTTCTTTATCTGCGCAGTGGCGAGTAAAGTCATATCTGCCGCCCGCTTTCTTGCGAGAGTATCTAGACAATCGGTTCAAAGAAAAAACAGAAGATAGAAGAAACAGCCGCTACATTCAATATTCTCGCTTCTATTTCAAAGACGCTTTTGACGATTTAGAAAACATTATCTACCTAGATACAGACCTAATCGTTTTAGGAGATATCGCAGAGCTGTATTCCTATACGCAGACTTTAGATCAGCAGCACTATTTTGGCTCTATTCCTCACTTTTATCCTTGCATCTTCTACTTCAGCAATCTCTTCAAGATGCGAAAGGAAATTTTGAAGTTCAAACAAACGTTCAATGCAGGCGTCTGGTTTACGAACCTCTCCTTTTGGAGTGAGGAGACTTACGAGCGTCTAAATTACTACTTAGATCTAGATGCTAAAAGCAACTACAAGCTTTACACCCTAGGAGATGAACCAGTTTTCAATCTGTTGTTTAAGGACTATTTGCAAGCTGACAAGAACTGGAATCGCTGCGGCTATGGTACTCAGCCATTGATTACAAACTTGTTTTTGGCAGCGGGCGATGATTTTCTGTCTGAAGCAAAGCTGATTCACTGGAGCGGTCCTTTCAAACCTTGGTCTTCGCCAAAGATTCGGTTTGCAAGCCTTTGGCGAACGTATCTGCCATCTTCGCTAGCAGCAGATTATGAAAGCTATGCATAAGTGGTTTTGTGATCGCTAGTAGATAGTTGCTAGTAGAATAAAAACGTCCGTTTTAGATGGTCTTGAAGTCAGCAGAGCTGTGACTGTCGCACTCAAAAAAATAGCCTTTGAAGAATATCTAGCTTATTCCGACGGCCCAACACTCGCTACGAACTAGTAAAAGGAGAGCTTGTTTCCTGAAGAAATGGCAGCTCGTCTAGATATAGAACCGTAGGAAGTTGAAGCAGCCTTGCAAGCTCGTAATTAGAGCAGTTAACAAAGCCCAGCAGCAACTTCGTAAATTGCAGATGTGATAGCACTAAGCTCATCAGGTTTAGTGACGTACGGCGGCATGGTGTAGAGCAGCCGACCAAAAGGTCGCAGCCAAACGCCCCTCTCTACAAACTGGGGTTGAACAGTAGCCATATCTACTGGGTTATGAAGTTCTACTGCTGCGATCGCACCCAAAACCCTCACATCCTTTACCGCCGCCAATGCTCGACAAGATTCCAGCTCTTCTCTCAGCTGCCTCTCAATCTCTGCGACTCGCGATCGCCAGTCGTAGCTTTCCAGCAGCTTCAGATTAGCCAGTGCCACCGCACAGGCCAGCGGATTTCCCATGAAAGTAGGTCCGTGCATAAATACGCCTGCCTCCCCTGCCGAAAACGTTTCACTAATATGGCCAGTAGTCAGCGTAGCGGCTAGCGACATGAACCCACCTGAGAGTGCCTTGCCAACACACATAATATCTGGACAAACGTCTGCATACTCACAGGCGAACAGCTTGCCAGAGCGGCCAAATCCAGTGGCAATCTCATCTAGAATTAGCAAAACATTATGCTGGCGACATAGCTCTCTGGCGCTGCGCACGTACTCAGGGTGGTAGAACCGAACGCCACCTGCATTTTGAACAACGGGCTCGAAAATGGCGGCGGCAATGCGATCGCTATGCTCCTCTAGAATCGCCGCGAAGCTATCGATATCGCTCTCCTGCCAATCCTGGTCGAATCGAATCTGCGGCGCATCCGCAAAATACTGCTCGGTTAGCATGCCGCTGAACAGGTGATGCATTCCGTTGACCGGATCACAAGCTGACATTGCTGCGAACGTATCGCCGTGATAGCCATTGCGAATGGTCAGGAATCGATCTTTATCAGCCTTGCCACGATTGTGCCAATATTGCACCGCCATTTTCATGGCTACCTCAACAGCCACAGAGCCAGAATCGCTGAAGAACACATGCTGTAGGTCTTTAGGCGTTAGCTCAATCAGCTTCTTAGCTAGATCAACTGCCGGACGATGAGTCAGACCACCAAACATGACGTGAGACATCTGCTCTATCTGAGCGTATGCGGCTGCGTTTAGCTGTGGATGATTGTAGCCGTGGATACAGGTCCACCAAGAAGAAATCCCATCAATGAGCGATCGCCCATCCTCCAGTTCAATCCGCACGCCTCTAGCTGAACGCACCGGAAATACTGGCAGCGGATTCGGCATCGCTGCATACGGGTGCCAAACATGCTGCCGATCTAGCGCTATGAGCTGCCGTAGCGAATCCATCAAACTGACTCTATTGACTAACAGCTATCTACAATACGAGATATCTAGCCATCTTGTGAGGACTGATTTTGTGAGTGCGGTAGGAGCGCTTCGTGAGAATGTCGGCGTAACTTTCGCGATAGAATTCCGTACTTTGGCGAGAACAACATCGCCACGACAAAGAAAATAGTCATCATAACGACGATAAAGCCGCCGGTTGAAGCATCGAGATGATAGCTGAAGTATGTACCGAAGAAACACGAAAGGACGCTAACCATGACGGCGATTATCAGCATCCGATCAAAGCGATCGCTTAGTAGATAGGCCGTAGCACCCGGCGTGACTAGCATCGCCACTACCAAGATAATTCCCGCCGTTTGCAGCGCAGTCACAATGGTCAGCGCTAGCACCGATAGCAGGGTGTAGTACATCGCTTGAGTGTTTAATCCAATCGCCTTAGCGTGATTGGGATCAAAGCAAAAAAGCAACAAATCCTTTCGCCGAAACAGAATGATCGCCAGCGTCAAAAAGCCAGTAATCAGCGTTTGGATAATATCCTGCTGAGAGATTCCGAGTACATTGCCAAACAGAATATCAAAGAGGTCAATGTTGCTCGGAATTTTGGTCGCTAGGACTAGACCGAACGCAAAGAAACCAGTGAAAATTACGCCAATGACAGCGTCTTCTTTTAGCCTGGTTTGGGCCTTGACATAGCCAATCGCAACCGTCGCCCCAAAGCCGAAGACGAACGCACCTAGCGAAAACGGGAGTCCCAGGGCGTAGGCAATCACCACCCCAGGGACCACCGCATGAGAGACCGCATCTCCCATCAATGACCAGCCCTTGAGCGTGACATAGCAAGAAAGCACAGCGCAGACGGTGCCGACAAAAGCACTTACCCATAGCGCCCTAATCATAAACCCAAGCTGGAAAGGTTCAATTAGCCAATCTCCAATCGCCTCGGGCGAAATGGCCAATAGCATGTTCACAGATTCAGGCTCCTAGGCTCGGCGTTGGCAGCTCGAACAGCTGTATGTCCAGGCTGACTGGCTGACTGGCTAGGCAGTAGGATAGGACCTTGATTGGCAGATGGGCCGGGTGTCTGGTTGTAAGGTAGTTGGCCTGGTGGGTTAGACCTCAAGCTGCTAAGGGGTAGGCTACCAAAGGTCATCGCGAGATTTTCTTCGGTGAAGGTTTCAGCAGTGGTGCCTGCAGCGAGGATAGTTTGATTGAGAAGGATGACGCGATCGCAAAATGTAGAGATTGCTGATAAATCATGCGTAGAAACCAATATCGTGTGGCCCTCATCGCGCAACTGCATCAGCAAAGTGATGATACTCTTCTCCGTTTTCACGTCAACCCCAGTGAAAGGTTCGTCTAACAAAATCACCTTTCCCTCCTGCGCTAAGGCTCTAGCCAAGAAAGCTCTTTTCTTCTGCCCGCCCGAAAGCTCTCCAATTTGACGATCTTGAAACTCGCTCATTCCCACTCGTGCCAGGCTTTCTCGCACAACCTGACGATCTTTGCGACTAGGAATCCGAAACATGTTCATGTAGCCATAGCGACCCATCATGACCACATCAGATACGCTAATAGGAAAGTTCCAGTCCACCTCGTCCGATTGAGGAACGTAAGCCATTAGCTGACGTTCCTGAGCTGTCTGAATCGAAATAGCATCAGACATACTGTTAATAGATACCTGCCCCCGACTAGGCGATAAGAAGCCCATAATTGATCTGAACAGCGTAGATTTACCCCCGCCATTAGGTCCAACTAGTCCGGTAATAGTTCCAGGCTCTACGTAGCAGCTAGCATTATAAAGTGCCAGCCTAGCATTACTGTAAGTGACGCTGATATTGTCTACGGCAATGCCATAAGTATCAGAGCGCTGAGCGCAAGTAGTGTGATGGGGCATAGGTCAAGGCAATCAGAACAGCAGGAATTGAGTGATATATCAGATAACTTGGCAAGAAGCACAAGCGGTGGCCATGCTCATTGGATAGATAGTGAGAGTTTAGGGATCTTTCTTTAGTAGTCCTTCTGCAATCAGCTGAGCGTCATATTCCAACAAAGTCAAAAACGTGGGAACAGGCCCGTCTTTGCCAGAGAGAGAATCGACGTATAGATTGCCGCCAAAGTAAGCATCAGCCGCTCTGGCAACTTCCTTTTGAGATTCACTACTCACAGTACTCTCGCAGAAGATGGTAGGAATATCGTTTTCTTCTACATTTTCAATAACTTGTTTAATCTGCTTTGGTGTAGACTGCTGTTCCGCATTGATAGGCCACATGTAGACCTCTTCTAGATCGTAGTCGCGAGCTAGATAGGAGAATGCACCTTCGCAGGTGACTAGATAGCGTTGAGTGTCAGGAACAGACGCAAGATTACTGGCGAGCGTAGTATCAATCGCTTTGAGCTGCTGGCTATAGGCTGCGGCGTTGGCGTTGTAAGTGTCGGCGTTGTCTGGGTCGAGTTCTACAAAAGCCTGACGAATATTCTCCACATAAATTAGCGCATTTTTGGGAGACATCCATGCATGTGGATTAGGTTTATCAGCATAGGGCCCTTCAGCGATGGGAATTGGTGCGATGCCTTCGGTCAAGATGGCTGCGGGCACATCGTCAAGATTGCCGAGAAACTGATCGAACCAGCGCTCCAGATTAAGACCGTTATACAGTACCAGGTCGGCCTGCTGGGCTTTGGCGATGTCGCTGGGGACGGGTTCATAGCCATGAATCTCTGCGCCTGCTCGCGTGATAGATTCAACGGTGAGCGCATCCCCTGCTACGTTCTGGGCCATATCTGCCAGGATGGTGAAGGTCGTCAAGACTTTCTTTTTACCGGGTTCTTTGACAGATTCAAGGGGCGTAGACTGAGCTGCCAAATCGCCATTGGTTCCAGATTTTTCTACAGCTTCAGGCGATGTGCATCCAGCTAAACTAGCTACGAGCGCCAACAACAGAAAGCTAACACTAAAACCGACACTGGTAGCTCTAGCAGCTCTAGACTGACTTCGGATGTGGCCTTTAGCAGTGGCAGATTGCGACATAGACGCCTCCGCATTTCATAATCATTTCACTTTTCATAATTGTTTCATAATTAATCCAAAATGACAACGGAGATGCCTAATGTCATTCCTACGAGATACCTTCTTTTTCTTCGCAGGGATAGTTTTCTTGGCGTTAGCCAAAATGAAATATCAATGGAAAGGCTACGCCTCTCCCAAGCCGTTTGACCTGTCAGAAAGCCGACGATGCATTGAATATGACTGGCAGGTAGTCGGTCAGTGGTTGGCACATTTAGAGAAGCATACAGCGAACAAAAATCCACTACGGGGAAAGCAGGTTCTAGAGCTAGGTCCTGGATCGGACTCGGGTGTCGGGCTGATACTACTCGCAAAGGGGTGTGCTAGGTATCATGCCTGCGACGTTAACGAGCTGTTCGCGGCTGTGCCAGATAGCTTTTATACGGAGCTGCTTGGTTGGCTGAATGCCAAAGATCCGCAAACGGATATCGGTTTTCTACAGCGGCAGCTCATACGATCGCAATCCGGTCAGCCTTCACGGTTGAACTACGTGGTGCGTGAAGATTTCGACCTAGTAGCAGCGCTTGGGGAGGGTACGGTCGATATTGTGTTCAGTCAGGCAGCCTTTGAGCATTTTGACGATATAGAAGCGACGACAGCTCAACTGACTAGGGTGTGCAAGCCGGGTGCAAGCCTAGTCGTTGAGATCGACCTGAAGACCCACTCTAGATGGATTAGATCTAGAGACCCTAATAATATCTATAGATATCCTGACTTTATCTACGACGCATTTTACTTTCGAGGAATTCCTAATAGAATGCGGCCTTATCAGTATGTGAGTGCGTTTGAGCGCTGTGGCTGGCAAGATATTGAGCTGATACCGATTTCAAAAATCGAGCAGAGTAGCGATCGCGCCAGCTATTCTGGGATGAATCGGCAATTCTTAGACGAAAGGAATCAAATGGACTATTTATCGATTATTATCTGCGCTCAAAAAGCCGCGTATTCGAGTCCGTGCTCACAAAGTTAGCGTCTGTCGAAGTAAAGAAGACGGGGTAACAGTTCAGCCATATAATGAGGCCACTTGTGGCTTTTGGTTGATGTGATTTAGTTAGGGGTTGCGAGTGCGCATGGTACGCATGTTGTGTTTTCTTCTAGCTTTGTGAAATCCCTTAATCGCCCCGAACGGAAAAAATCGACTGCCAAGTCGGTGGCCATTTTACAAGGGGCCAAGCAAGAATTTTTGGCAAATGGCTATGCCGCAACCAGTATGGACCGGGTAGCCGCATCCGCAGGCGTTTCCAAGGCGACGGTCTACAGCCACTTTAAGGACAAATCTGGCCTATTTTCAGCGCTAGTACAGCAGATGGCTGAGGAAAAGTTTCGCTCCTCTACTTTTGATTTGCGCCGTGAAAATGTGCTTGAAGGTGAGCCTAGAAAAGTGCTCACTCATCTGGCTACAGAGTTCTTGGATGAAGCGGCCTGCGATTCTCAGTTCTGTGAATTTATGCGATTGATCATTGGTGAATCGGGTCGGTTTCCAGAGCTGTCTACTCCCTACATCCAAAACGTAGCTAAACCAATCATAGATGAACTGACCCGC
Organism: Cyanobacteria bacterium P01_D01_bin.1; assembly: GCA_039111275.1. Lineage (GTDB taxonomy): Bacteria > Cyanobacteriota > Cyanobacteriia > Phormidesmidales > Phormidesmidaceae > Phormidesmis. The sequence continues at coordinate 26,567 of JBCCOH010000027.1, forward strand.
TATCTAGCTTCTTGTTGCGAGCTAGGGTTGAGCGATCCGGCAGCCTCTGCGCGGACGTTCATTGGAACTTTGGTCTATTTTGTGATGCTGCAAAGGATGCTAGGTGCGGCCACTATCATGCCGATAGAGAGCGATCGCATCGTTGCCACCCTCGTAGATCTGATTGTGCCGTCTAGATCACTGTCTAGCTAGCCGCAAGCTGACAAGCGCTTTTTGGGCAACATTCGGTAGTGCCGAAGGCTGCTAGTCGAGGGAATTAACAGAAAATGAGTGTGGTGCCACTCGAAACGCTATTCGATGTGTTGGTAGCTCTTGTCTGCTGTGGACTAGCGGCGAGTACATGCCGACTTGCCTTCAGCCGCTTCCAAGCGACTCAAACTCATTTGTTCGATAGCAGATCAGCAGATAGCAAGCTACCCAGTCAGACAAGCAGCCCACAGGAGAGCGCTGATCGAAACCAACCTTCTACAGCTATCTTCCAGAAGGCTGTAGAACATACCGCAGGTGGACTGATTATCTGCGACGCGCAAAAACCAGGCTTGCCAATCGTCTATGCGAGTCCTAATTTTGAATCGCTCACCGGATATTTAAAGGCAGAAGTTATCGGTCGTAGCTATCGATTTTTACCGGGCGAAGAGACTGGGCAGGTCGGTCTAGAGACTATCAGCAAGGCCGTCACCAGTGGCACCGACTGCAAAGTGCTTTTACAGCTCTATCGTAAGAACAGACATGCTTTTTGGAGCGAAGTCACATTTTCACCTATCAAGGATGATGACGGCACAATCACTCACTACGTCAGCACCCAGATTGATATCTCTCACTATCTAGATACGTTTAGAGCGCTACAAAAAAGTGAGGTTCGCTATCGGCATCTGTATGAAGAGACGCCAGCGATGCTGCACTCTGTAGATGCGCAGGGTTTGATTGTAGGAACCAGCAACTATTGGTTAGAAAAGCTTGGATACGAGAGAGAAGACGTCATCGGCCAACCTCTGCTGTCTTTTGTTGCCGAGGGCTGCAAGCAAAAAGTCAGCCAGGTGACAGCCACGCTGAGCGAAACTGCATTAGATCGCGATCGCCGCTGTCAATTCCTCAAGAAAGACGGCAGTCGGCTAGATGTGTTGCTATCTACCACTGTGGAATGTGATGAAGAGGGTGGCAGTGGCAGTACGCTAGGCGTGCTAGTGGATATCACAGAACGCCGCAAGGCCCAAAAAAAGCTAAACCGCAACAGTGCGCTATTAAGAGCTGTCAACGACATGCCGCCTACAGGCGTTTTCGTGATGGACTGTCACACCGACGAAGCACTATTTGTTAATTCTGAATTCTATCGGATTTGGCAGCTAGAACATCTACAGACAGAGGTGGTGCAAGGAAAGCTCAATGGTGAACAGCTTTTGACTGAGTGCCTTAGCACTGTGGATTTAGAAAGGTTTGTCGCAGCCTCTACAGCGCAAGATTTTACCAGTAACAAAACTGTTGAAGATGAAGTTCCCCTGTTGGATGGGCGCACGCTGAGGCGGATCTATGGCCCCGTACAGCAGGACAATTCTACCTTTGCCTATCTATACATGTTTGAAGACATCACCGAGCGCAAGCAAGCGGTACAAGAGCTAGCCCTAGCAACCAAAGCTGCGGAGACGGCAAACCTAGCTAAAAGCGAATTTTTGGCAAATATGAGCCATGAGCTGCGATCGCCCCTAAACGCTATCCTCGGATTCACCCACATTCTTCGAGAATCTAACCCTAAACCTGACCAGGCCGAGAATTTAGACATTATCTATCGCAGCGGTGAGCACTTGCTAGCTTTGATCAACGATGTTCTAGATATCTCCAAGATTGAAGCCGGAAGAGTAGAGCTGACCTGCACCGAGTTTGATCTATACTGCCTGCTCGACGAGCTACAGCAGATGTTTAGCAGCGCCACTAATAAAAAAGATCTGCAATTTTCTGTGGTGCGATCGCCCGAACTACCCCAGATTATCTTCAGCGACCGTCTCAAGCTCAGACAGATTTTGATCAACCTGTTGAGCAATGCAGTCAAATTCACAGCTGCTGGGACAATTACCCTGTCAGTAGATAGTAAAAGAAGAGAAACTGAGCCAAAAGAAAACAGCCAAACAGGAACAGACCGACAAAGTTCTAACTTTCAAACAGATACAAAACCGACAGCGCGTCTCACCTTCGCGGTTAGAGACACAGGCTCGGGTATTGCTGCTGCCGAGCAAATTCATCTATTCAAGGCTTTCGTTCAGACCCAATCTGGCCTAGGGAAGAATGATGGGACGGGGCTAGGTCTATCTATTTCGCATGAATACATTCAGCTATTAGGCGGTAGTTTATCTGTTGACTCTGAGCTGGGCAAGGGCTCTACTTTCTTGTTTGATATCTCGGTGGCGGTTGTCGAAGACGTGGTTGCTCCACCACCTACCACCGCAAAACCGATGAGGCGAGTGGTTGGATTAGCACCCGGTCAGCCCGCCCGTAGAATCCTGGTCGTAGACGATGTTGCTATCAATCGCAAACTGCTCTCTCACCTGCTGACGAACGTCGGATTCGATGTGCGTGAAGCGGAAAACGGACAGGCGGCGATCGCACTTTGGCAGTCCTGGCGGCCCCATCTAGTCTGGATGGACATTCGTATGCCTGTGATGACAGGCGAAGAAGCCACAACCCGGATCAAAGCACTAGAAGAAACGCTGTGTATCGGTTGCGATCATCAAACTCGGATTATTGCGCTGACTGCTAACGCTTTTGCAGAAGACCGAGCGGCTGCGATCGCCAGCGGCTGCGACGACTTTGTTAGTAAACCCATTAAGGCAAACGAAATTTTTGACAAGCTAGCACAGCATCTAGGCGTTCGCTATGAGTACGCTAGCCCTTCGCCGGCCCCCCAGCCTACAGCTCCGGCTCTCACACCAGAGCTTTTTATCGGTACGTCTGACAGCTGGCGATACAACCTAACCCAGGCGATTCTAGATCTAGATGACGACACTATTCTCGATTTACTAACTCAGCTGCCAGACGATCAAAAGCCACTAGCCCTAGCAATAGAAAAGGGAGTCAAAGAACTAGACTACAAAAAGCTGCTAGAAGTCATTGAACAAAGTTCATCGGTAGGGGTGACCTCTTAAGATCGAGGATTAAACCGGGGATTAAACCAGTCGTCCAACTTATCTAGCTGCCCTACTCTACGAGAAGAGCAAAGCTCTACGACTACGTTCAGGGCGCGGTGTCAGCGCTTGCCAATAGCTGAGCCTAGTCGAAGCCACAACCTACTAGCGTTAAACGATTGTTTTATTGAATCCTAGCGCCTTGATAAGTGACTTAATTTGCAGTGGCCGTATGTGATCGCCTCCTAATCATCACAAAGCCGGACCCTAGCCAAAACAGCAGCAGTCCGCCTGTGACAAACAAAGTAGTCGTCAAACCAAGGCTATTGATCAGCGCTGGAGACGCGGCGGTAAATAGGCCACCACCCACAATCGGTTCAAAAAAGAGCTGCTTGTAGGCAAAGCTTTCGAACGCGCCCGAGCGGCTTTCAGGATCGACCATGCGCATTAGCAAAATACCAGTCGCAGTCACACCCATCGACTGGCCCAAGTCTCCAATCCCTTTCTCGAACCAGTAGTCTGGATAAATCAGCGGCGCAAACCATAGGAAGAAGGCAATATTCCAGACAATACCGACCACACTCAAAATCAAAAAGATGCCCAGGTTGCCGCCAATAACCTGTAGAGAGATAGAGGCAAGTGCACTGACCACCACTACATCTAGCGCCGTACCCGCAATGTTCTTCGTTAATCGTGGAATAATCAGCGCATCTAGATTCAAGCGCACCATCAGCATTTGAAGGAGAATGCCACCGATTAGCGCCATCGGAAACAGTGGCACATACTCGATCATTGTAAAGCCAGTACGGCCCCAGGTTAGAGATTCTAGTAAGATTAGCGCCTGTTGAATCAGCCAGCCAAAGATTACAGCAATTCCTACAAACCCAAAGTTAAGAGAGAGCGGATCGATTAGTAGCCCTCTTGTCAGCTGCCGCCGCCGTTCTATTACTTCATTCGAGTCAGTACGAGAAGTCTCTGGCATAGCCACAGGCTGGTCCTCTGCTTGATCTTCTGACACAGAGATATGCTGTTTTTTTCTGGCCCAGTCTGCTAGAAAAGTGCCGCTAACAATGCCAGTAACAATACCAACGGTCGCAAGCCCCAGTGCTAGATCAGCGCCTTCTTCAAACCCTAATTCTGAGAAGGTACTAGCCATGCCCCCCGCTGTTCCATGTCCGCCTTCAAAGCCAATCTCAATCAATGCGGCCGAGATCGGGTTGGCATCAAACAGCGGAATAAGAATCAGCATCGTTACTAATATGCCGACAACGTACTGTCCCCAGGCTAGTGACTGACCAAAAACAACCTGAGGAGCGGCTCTTCTCCAAATCTGTTTTGGAGTGGGAATCGTTTCTCCTAGGAACAATGCAGCAAAAACAATGTTGATAAAGATTCCTGGCGCCGAGGACCAGACGTCACGAATAGGCTCAGAAAACAGACCTTGAGAAAAAAGATTGCCTTCCCCAGCGACTGCGGTTGCGATCGCACCTAGAACCTGTGGCCCCAGCAGCAGCGCCAGTATCCCAGCAACAATCGACTCAGGCAAATATAGCTTTTTAATCCAGCCAACCTTTTCTTTAATAATGCGCCCTGCGAGAATTAGAAGGGCAATCCAAATAAAGGCGAAGAAAACATCTTGAAGTGTCATAGCGGTAGTGCCATATAGCAATTACTTCATACAAGTGGAACCTACTAGCTACGGCTCTAACTAGCCACGGCTCTAACTAGCATTAATTTGTATGTAGGTATATCTATGCTGATATCGCTTTCTAGATGTGTAACAACTCTGACAGTCAAGCAAGAATCTTCCTTTTGAACCTGTATAGTTCCTCCTTTTGGTTTCAGGCTTTTTTTAAAGAAAACATTTCAGTGAATGGGAGCCTGTTGAAAGTAGGTCTCATTCAAAAATTGATACCTCAAATACAATCGTTTCACCCGAAAATAGGTTAGTTTGAGGATTCTTTGATATACGGGTTCTATCATGGCAGCCGCACAGCCCTCTCAGCATAAGCCCCCTCAACACAACCCCCCCCAACACAACCCCCCCCAACACAAACCCCCCCAACACAAACATATCGTCCTAACGTCTCACCCGAGACCCTTTGGCCAAAGCTCTATAGAGATCAAGTGGGGCGAAGCAGACCCGACTGAGCGGGGACCGATCATTGCTACGCTGGGCAACAAAGCGCATCGGAATGTGATTGGCACCCACTCTGGGGGCTATGCATTGTACCGGGCGCTGGCGATCGCCAGTGGTGACCTAGAGCAAGACCATCGAGCCGACCTCACTAATACCGCTCCTACGGTGTCAATTGGCCCTTACCCTAGCTGGGCAGAGCCAGATAAGATTATCTCTCTAGATCCTTTCGGGGCGTTAGATAATGGTTTGTTCGCAGCTCTAAGGGCAGAGGGTTACGACATTCGTCCCTCGATCGCTATTACCAAAGCCCATATCAATATTCCAGAGCTGCAAGAAGCCGTGAATCAGGGCCGCATTAGGGTAGATGGCAAGATCCTCAAGCCAGGCGGCGAGTTAGTCGCGACCAAAGCTGCTATCGAGCCTGTTTGGCATTTGCCAGGAATTGCCAAACGCTTTGGGGTAAAAGAGAGTGACCTGCGTCGCACCCTGTTTGAGCAAACTGGCGGCATGTTCCCAGAGCTAGTTACCCGGCCCGACTTGCAGGTATTCTTGCCACCGATTGGTGGCCATACGGTCTATATCCTAGGAGAGGTTGAAGCGATTACTGACCCGAATCGACCTTTGGCGGTCAGAATCCATGACGAATGCAACGGATCTGATGTGTTTGGCTCGGACATCTGTACCTGTCGTCCTTATCTGGTTCACGGCATCGAGGTGGCGCTAGAAACAGCTCAGGCAGGCGGTGCTGGGGTGATTATCTATGCCCGCAAGGAGGGCCGCGCTCTGGGTGAGGTGACAAAGTTTTTGGTGTACAACGCTCGCAAGCGGCAAGAAGGGGGTGATCGCGCCGATACTTACTTCACTCGCACCGAATGCGTGGCTGGAGTGCAGGACATGCGGTTTCAAGAGATGATGCCAGATGTGATGCACTGGCTAGGAATGACCCGGATCGATCAGTTCGTATCAATGAGTAATTTGAAGTATGACGCGGTTACCCAGTCCGGTATCGAAATCGTAGACCGAATCTCCATTCCTGAAGAGCTAATTCCAGCAGATGCGCAGGTAGAAATGAATGCGAAAAAGGCAGCGGGCTACTACACCGAAGGCGAGGTGCCAGACGCAACGGTGCTAACTCAAACCATCGGTCGTCCGTATGAAGAACAAACCGAAGATGTTTGAAGGTAGTCATGACATCAGTAGAACAGGCAGCGATTACTTACCTACAGCGGCCTCAGTCAATTCGTGATCGCACCCGACAACTTTTCGACCTTGCTCAAGCCGATCAACTAGAGCACTTCATCTGCGACCTTTCCAAGCTAGATCAGGTCGCTAGATACGTGGTCGAAACCACCCAGCAGCTGTACCCTAGCTTTGACGTTCCCTTCCACAGCCGCTGGCGACACTTTGGCGAAGCGCGTCTGAGCCCGCCTCTAGTGCTTTCGGCGGAAGAAGAGATAACCGATACAGAGCGAAAAGCATGTGCTAAAGCTCAGCTTGACTTAGCCATTGTCAGCGTCCTGCTAGATGCTGGGGCTGGTAGCCAATGGCGCTATCATGACACTGCCACAAACGAAAAGCTAGCCCGTTCAGAAGGGCTGGCCGTTGCTAGCCTGCGCGCCTTTGAGCAGGGCTGCTTTTCCTCAGACCCCGTATCGCCGTATCAGGTAGATGTCCGCAGTCTTCAGCATCTAAGCGAAAGCGATTTGATCAAAGCTTTCCAAGTCAGCGATGATAATCCTATTGTTGGTTTATCCGGTCGGCTGATGCTGCTGCGTCAGTTAGGCAATGCTCTAGCCGACCAGCCAGAGCGTTTTGGTTCTAGCGCTGCTCGCCCTGGCAATCTGTTGGACTATCTGATCAAGCGCTATGGCTACGCCGTGGATGCGGGTAACTTGCTTACCGAAGTTCTAGAAAGTTTGGGTTCTATCTGGCCCGGTCGAGCTGCGATCGCCCGTACGAATCTAGGAGATGTCTGGTCCCACCCGGCACTACCCAAGATAGGACCAGGAACAGATCTAGTCCCTTTTCACAAACTTTCCCAGTGGCTGACCTACTCTCTCGTAGAACCCTTGGCCGTCGCGGGTGTAACAGTGATTAATCTCGATGCGCTCACTGGCTTGGCGGAATATCGTAATGGGGGGCTCTGCGTAGACTTAGGCTTGATAGTGCCAAAGCATTCTAGTGTCAGTAGCCAAGCGCACCTACCTGGTTCGCCTGTGATTGTTGAATGGCGAGCATTGACGGTAGTCATGTTAGATAGGATCGGAGAACGGGTTCGACATCTGCTAGGAAAATCCGCCGACGACCTGCCGCTAATCAAAGTATTAGAAGGGGGGACTTGGGCCGCAGGTCGACGAATTGCTAAGCAGCTAAGACCTGCTGGCATTCCACCCATCCCAATTCAAAGTGACGGCACCGTCTTTTAAGTTGTTCTTTTAGAGCGTTTTCCTCTTCTCAACTATCTTTTTCCCGAGGCTTTCTCTCAATGGATAAACTAGTCACCCAAATCTCGCATCCCTTAATCCAGCATAAGCTTACACTGATGCGCCAAAAGGAGACAAGCACCGCTAAATTTCGACAGCTTCTAGAAGAGATTAGCTTGTTGCTAGCCTACGAGGTGACTCGTGAACTCCCTCTACAAATGGTTTCAATCGAAACCCCGTTTGCGGCCACAGAAGCGCCCATGCTGACGGGCAAGAAGCTAGTGCTGATTTCGATTATGCGAGCGGGACAAGGAATCTTGGACGGTATGCTCAAGCTGATTCCTTCGGCGCGGGTAGGGCACATTGGCCTCTACAGAGATCCTAGAATGTTGATGCCAGTAGAGTATTACTTCAAGGTGCCAAACGATGTCAGTGAGCGGAATATGCTGGTCGTAGACCCGATGATTGCGACGGGTAACACCGCGATCGCAGCTGTTCACCGTTTGAAAGAAACGCGCCCGCAGTCTATCAAGTTTGTCTGTCTGCTAGCCGCACCCGAAGGAATAGAGAATTTCCACAAGGAACACCCTGATGTGCCCATCTTTACCGCTACCATTGACGACAAGCTCGACGAACGCGGTTATATTTTGCCCGGACTAGGAGATGCGGGCGATCGCATGTTTGGCACCCAATAAGACAGAATTTCGCCAGAGAACCAGTCAGAACAGCCCTTACAAAGAAATTCTCAGCACAAACATCATGAAACAACTACAAAACTACGTTGCTGGTGCATGGCAGTCATCCAAGACAACTGAATACTTGGATGTGATCAATCCTGCGACTGGAGGTGTGCTAGCAGCAGTCCCTCTATCTTTAGCCGCTGATCTTGAGAACGCCGCTGACGCCGCTGCTAAAGCGTTCATCTCTTGGCGACAGATTCCCGCAACCAAACGCATTCAATATCTCTTCAAGCTAAAAACTCTTCTAGAAGAGCATCGAGATAGCCTTGCCAAAACCATCACGATGGAATGCGGGAAAACCTTGAAGGAGTCTCAAGGAGAACTTCAGCGAGCCATCGAGAATGTAGAAGTGGCCTGCGGTATGCCAACGCTAATGCAGGGCGTCAATTCAGAAGATATCGCCCGTGGTATTGACGAAATCATGATTCGTCAGCCGCTAGGTGTCGTCGGAATTATCTCTCCATTCAACTTTCCAGCGATGATTCCCTTTTGGTTTTTCCCCTATGCGATCGCCTGTGGCAATACCTGCATTATCAAGCCATCGGAGAAAGTACCCCAAACGATGCAACAGATTACGGAGCTGATTCATCAAACTGGGCTACCAACTGGGGTAGTGAATCTGGTGCACGGTAGTAAAACAGTGGTAGACGCGCTGCTAGACCATCCGACGGTAAAAGCCATTAGCTTTGTTGGATCTAGTCCCGTAGCGCGATACATCTACAGCCGAGCAGCGGCAGCAGGCAAGCGCGTGCAGTGTCAGGGTGGGGCAAAAAATCCGGTGGTAATTCTGCCTGATGCCGATCTAGAAATGACTACGCGAATTGTAGCGGACAGTGCTTTTGGCTGTGCGGGGCAGCGTTGTTTGGCAGCGTCTCTAGCAATTACGGTGGGTTCGGTTAAAGCTGATTTTGTAGATGCGATCGCCCAGACAGCCCAGCAGCGCATCGTCGGCAGTGGCCTAGACGAGGATGTGCAAATGGGCGCGGTGATCAATCAGGGAAGTTGCGATCGTATTCACACCCTGATCCAGACAGGCATCGATGAAGGTGGCAAACTCCTAGTCGATGGCCGCAACCCCAACATTCCTGACCACGAGCAAGGCTGTTTTGTTCGACCTACCCTATTGCAGGATATTCCCGCATCAGGAAAAGTCGCGACTACCGAAATCTTTGGTCCGGTGCTGGGCCTGCTACATGCGGATACTTTGGAAGCTGCGATCGCCCTAGTGAACCAAAGCCGCTGGGGCAACATGGCTTGCCTATTCACTAACTCCGGAGCCGCCGCTCGCAAATTCCGCTACGAAGCAGATGCTGGCAACATCGGCATCAACATTGGCGTTGCCGCTCCAATGGCCTTCTTTCCCTTCAGCGGCTGGAAAGAAAGTTTCTACGGAGACCTTCACGGTCAAAGTCAGCACGCAGTCGAGTTCTTCACTCAAACCAAAGTTGTCGTTGAACGCTGGCCAAAAGAATGGTCACGCCAGTTCTAAAATCCTAAGAAGCAGATATTCCGAGGTTATGGACATCTGTTCTGCCGGTTACCTGTGCGAGAGATGACAGCAGTATATCGGCATCTTTGATCGGCTTTGTGCAGACAAGGTCCGCTAGCGCGTCGCTCATTAGATGCGCCTGATCCATCTTCACAGCATTTGCGGCTAGTAAGACGACTGGTAAATGCCAGGTTACCGGGTTGGATTTTAGCAGTCTAGACAAGTCGATTCCTGTTACCTCCTCGCCCTGCCAAAACGTCCCTGGTAAATTCACGTCCATCAACACCAGCTCAACGCTGCCAGCCTCGCAATACTTGAAGACATCTGCGGCTTTGTGCGTCAGTCTCACTCTATGTTGGCCAGACGCTTCTAATAGGCGGACTGTGCTGCGCCCGAGCAGGTAATCATCCTCAACTAACAAAATATTCATAAGTGACCTTTCCTATAATCTGGCGGTAAGCGCAGCCTTATTAACCAGCCTGCCCATGGTAGACAGACCAACAGTCGTTGATATTACCCGTAAAGGCACCGATGTGGACACACTCACACTGAGGGGATAGTAGTGCTTATCAGCCCATTTCACTAAGAATTTATACAAGCTATGGATATTCATACGACAGACAAACAACCCAAGATTCTGGTTGTAGACGATCGTCTGGAAAACCTACAGCTTTTGAAGAAGCTATTGACTGAGGAAGGCTACAGTGTGCGACAGTCCCCAGATGGCGCACTGGCACTGAGTAACATTCCTCGCTTTCAGCCAGATCTGGTTTTGCTAGACATCATGATGCCAGAAATGGACGGCTACACAGTCTGTCAGAATATAAAGTCAAATGAACAGAGTAAGGACATTCCGGTTATCTTCCTGAGTGCGTTAGATCTTACTTTCGATAAAGTCAAAGCGTTCGAGTCAGGCGGGGCCGATTACATTAGCAAACCTTTCCATCCTGCAGAAGTGATTGTACGAGTGAAAAACCAGCTCAAGATGAGGCAGCAGAGCCTACAGGCTGATGAGCAACAGTCTATTATCCAGACCCAAAAGCAGCGAATAGACGAACTAGAGCAGTCTCATCAGCGTTTAGAAGCGGCCTATCGTCAGAGCATTGCTCAAAAGTGATAAGCTCGAAGTAACTTCATACGGGCCTATTCCAACAGGCTTGATTCCACGGACCTATAATCTGATGCTGCTTCCATCTGTTACAACTATCAACGCTCTGATAGTTGGTGCAACTCAAGGGATTGGGCTGGCTTTTGCGAGGCAGCTATTAACAGATGATCGCATTGTGCATCTGTTTGCAACCTATCGCGCTGAACACCCCTCAGCCCCCCTAGCAGCGTTGGCTAGTCAGTATCCTAATCGCGTCCATTTGATTCATATGGACATCACTCAGGAGGAACAGATTGAAGCAGGAATAGCCCAAGTGAAAGCAGTTGCGCCTACCCTTCACCTGGCGATCAACTGCGTTGGACTGTTGCACAACGATCATCAACAGCCCGAAAAAGCTCTTAGACAGCTCAACTCAGAGAAATTGACAACATATTTTCAGGTCAACAGTATCGGACCAGCGCTCATAGCAAAGCACTTATTGAGTCTGCTAAAGCATCCTGAACCCAGTCTCTTTGCAACTATCTCTGCCAAGATCGGCAGCATTGGGGACAATCGCATCGGTGGCTGGTATGGCTACAGAGCATCCAAAGCAGCCCTAAATATGTTCCTTAAAACAGCCGCAATCGAGTACAGCAGACGCAGTCCTAAAACTGCAATCGTAATGTTGCATCCTGGAACAACCGATACTAGCCTGTCAAAACCATTTCAGAGAGGTGTTCCCCCTGAGAAGCTGTTTTCAACTGAAAAAACTGTCACTCAGCTACTCAAAGTCCTAGAGAGCGTAACTATCAAAGACACCGGAGAGTTCTTCTCATGGGATGGTAGCCGCCTGCCTTGGTAAGCGCTGTCGGTGAACGCTCTCAACTAGATAACATCTGTTGTATCTTGCGAAATACTCGCTGACGTAGCGGTATCTTTGGGGGTTCGTTGTACCACAAAGTAGGCCCTGTCAAAGCTGGGATGGCATCTTCTTTTAAATAGCGGTAGTAGAGAAAGAGATGACAGTAGGGAAAGAGAACTTTTTGACCGCTGCAAATCTGTCCGAAGAATTTGGAGCTAATTCCGATATAGTGCAAGTAGGTGAGCCGTTCTCCTTTGTCGAACAAAACCTGTTCTTTTTCGGAGAAATGGTTAGAGGTAACGCAGCACCCTGTTCTTTTTTCTTCGGGTAGCTGACAAGAGAGATTGATTGCATCCACGCCGGATTTCATCACCATGTAGTTCAAGATAGATTGGTCGGGGCCATTGAAGTATAGGATCTCTGATTCTCCGGCTTCTAGCTGCGTGAGTAGGTCCGAGATCATCTGATCGGTGAATAGTCCTTTCTTCGATGCGTAGAGTCCGGCGCAAAAGATTTCGGTTTCTAGACGATTTTTTCCTGAAGAGGCCATAGCCAGATCGGGCATGGCTTCGCTAGCGCCAACGCGCTTAAACACATCCTCTAGCCGCGCTGAGTTCACATCAAAAACATGGCTTAGATCTTTGTACTGATAGTCGTAGGTAACAAAATCGTGCTGATCTAAACTATCGAACAGCAGATCAAAAGAGTTCATCACCAAAATATCCGCATCTAGATAGACAAACTGATCGAATGGACCGTCGAAGCAACAGAACCGACGATGCATGCCCATGCGGTTGACTCCCTCGATGCCCTTCTTTGCCCAGGTATCGAAAGCGGTAGGGTGTGATCGCCAAATTCGCCGAGCAAAATCCTCCCACTTCTCCAGAATTGCCTCATCCTCAAACCATTGAACCTGCGGATATTCCTTGGTCGCTAGCTTGGCTTTTTCGACTCTATTGTCGTACGGAACGATGCAGATAGGCATATTGGTGCCAATATTACGCTCGATACTGTTAATCAACGCGATTAGCTGATCGAAGACAACATCGTTGGCCAATATATAGAGACCACGAGAATTATCAGTTACGGTTTTGTCCACAGGTGCCATAGCTCTAGAAGACTCGCTCAAGAAAACGCCAACGCAGACCGCTCATAAGGATGCAGTCCTCGATGCAAGGGTTCACAGCTAGTGATTGAAAGTTTCTGTCTAGTGCGTATTTGCTGAAGCTACAGCTACTAAACCCGCCTGATGCGACTACCAAATCACTAGGTCGACGGACATCGACCGACAATTTATTGGGGAAAGCTACAGGAATACCTATGCCTGTCCGGAGAGTGCTGCAATATGATTCGAGCAACAGTGATTCGAGCAACAGTGGTTAAAGCACAAATGGCCCGACGGTTGATTCAATCCGGTCTTTGTCTCCAGCGTCTGGTCGTTCGCAGGCAGGTCTCTGTGTATGTAGCTGCGATCGCCATCGCTTGTTTTCCTGCTGGCGCAGCGACCGCTCAAACCGCAGAATCTCCTCACGAGCCCTGTACCTATCAGTGCGGCTCCAACCAAATTCGATTTGTGCCCGGCCAGCCAATCACCATCGAATTTATCAACAGAACCAACGGACTTATTCAGCTAGAGCGTGTCCTAGATGTGCATCTTCCTCGGCTTGTCCCCCAGACAGATTTTGCCATTGAAACTCTAGTCGGCGTCGACGATGATATGTCACTAGTGTTCTGGAGCGAGGACAACCAAGCGGTGAGCGCGGTGCTGCATCGCCCCGACGCGCAGACGCTACAGGTCGAACTGCTGCCAAGCGGGCACGATAGCGATCGCGCTGTTCACGTCGCTAACGACGGCAGAGTCCTAGTTTATTGAAACGCCCATTCCAGCAATTCAATGTTTTTGCTAATCAATCGCCTACAAAAGGCTTGACAACCCACCGAAAAAGTTGAGTCAATACGCTAAAATCATCAGCTATGATTAGAACAAGTGATCTATAGCGCTTTCTTCGCTGCTGCAAACACCTCTGAAGTGTTGTAGAGTGCGAAGTCAACGCCAGCGTTGTTTGACTTTAGTTTCCGTGGTCTAACGTGTCAGAACTGCCGATTGAAACGGCGCTTGCTGGAGGAGAAGTCGTCTCACATAGCGCGGAGCCTCGCTCAGAACCTTCCTCCGACTCGCAGCCAAAGTCATCTCCAAAATTGTCCCGGCCAGTTCCCGAGCAGCGGTGGCAAATTTTTCCTGCGCAAAAATCGCAGGCCAAGCACATTGCAGAGGCAACTGCGCTCTCGCCTTTGCTAGCACAGGTGCTTATTAACCTAGGAATCTACACGCCAGAGCAGGCATGGGAGTTCTTGGATCCTGAAACTATCCAGCTACCTTCCCCTTTAGATGAGTTTCCAGACTTAGCAAAGAGCATGGAGCTGCTAGTAGATGCGATCGCCATCAAAGAAAAGATCTTGATCTGCGGTGACTATGACGCCGATGGCATGACCAGTACGGCGCTGTTGATGCGATCGCTCCGCTACCTAGGCGCACAGGTAGACTACGCCATTCCCAGCCGCATGGCCGAAGGCTACGGCATCAATTCGCGTATTGTCGAAGACTTCCACAGGGCGGGTGGTAGCATCATCTTGACCGTGGACAACGGCATTGCTGCCTACGAACCCATCGCCCGCGCCAAAGAACTTGGCCTGAGCGTTATCCTCACCGATCACCACGATCTACCCGAGCAGCTTCCCCCTGCCGATGCCATCCTCAACCCCAAACTAATTCGCGAAGCCTCGCCTTATCGCGGTGTTGCAGGCGTCGGCGTCGCCTACATTCTGGCTGTCTGCCTCGCCCAGCGCCTGGACAAAATGCAGGATCTGACCGCGACCCTGCTAGCGCTCTTCACCCTGGGAACCATTGCCGATCTGGCTCCGCTCACAGGCGTCAACCGACGCTGGGTCAAAAGAGGGCTCAAGCTACTTCCCAAATCGCTCATTCCTGGCGTGCAGGCATTAATTGAAGTCGCTGGACTTAGCGAAAAGGCAGATCTACGGCCAGAAGCGATTGGTTTTAGGCTAGGGCCACGGATCAACGCGGTCGGACGCATCGCCGATCCGCAGATTGTAATTGACTTGCTGACCACCGATGACATTGGCGTCGCCATACAGCGAGCAATGCAGTGCGAAGAAACCAATCTACAGCGTCGTCAGATGTGTGAAGTCATCGAAGCGCAGGCGGTGGAATGGTGCGAAGCGCAGATAGAAGCAGGTCTGCTCGATCTAGAGAAAGAACGAGTACTCGTTGTTGTTCAACCCGACTGGCACCACGGCGTGATCGGGATCGTCGCGTCTAGATTAGTAGAGCGCTACAGCGTACCTGTCTTTATTGGCACTTACGAAGACAAACAGAAAAAAGAGATCCGCGGCTCAGCTCGCAGCATCCCAGAATTCAACGTGTTTGAAGCACTAAAATTCTGCGACGACTTGCTAGACAAATACGGCGGCCATCGTGCGGCTGGCGGCTTCTCTTTCCAGGCAAACAGGCTGAGACAAGTCAGATCTAGGCTTAGTAACTTCGCTAGAAAGCAACTACAGCTAGACCATCTAAAACCGCTGGTAACAGTAGATGCTCACGCTCCTCTAGAAGAGATCACGCTAGATCTGTACACGCAAATTGACCAGGTTCATCCCTGTGGGATCGAGAACCCCGATCCCGTGTTTTGGACTGCCAACGTCTCCGTGGTTGAGCAAAAGGTAATTGGCAAAGCCAGCAATCATCTAAAGCTAACTGTTGCCCATGCCGCCAACGACCAAGCAGACAAAGTCGTTATGAAGGCGATCGCTTGGGGCTGGGGCGAACATCATCCCCTGCCGAGAGCCCTAGATATTGCCTACAAACTTCGTCTAAACGAATGGAAAGGCAATCGCACTGTTGAGCTAGAGCTAGTCGGCGCTCGCCCCGCCCGTCCGATTCCTCAAACAGACAAAGGCATTCGCCCTTGGTCAAAAACTCAACTTCTAGAATCGTTTCCTCCTGACAATCCCTCGCTCCTAGAGACTAAGGTCGTTCACTCAGCTGCTGATCCGCCGGTCTACAAAGAAGCCAAGATAGCCACACCATCAGCTCGCCTTACTGAACCTGTCTCGCCGAGCTTTGACTCCGCTCAGCCCTCGGTTGCCGACTCTGCTCAGCCTTCCGTTTCCGCACAGCTTCCGGTGGTCAGCCCTGTTCAGGTACTAGTGCCCGATCCCATTCCGCTGGCTGAGCGGAGTCGAAGCCACGCTCTCCCAGAAACATCTCTCCACGTCGAGTTCTACCACAGCAAGCGGCGCTACAAAGGCACCCTAGAAACCGTTGACGGAGAACGACAGATCACAATAGAAAATCACGAAGGGCATCTATTAGTCGTGCAGATGAGCCAGCGTCAGGGATTTCTATATCTCCCAGAAGCAATGCCTCAGACTGTAGACATCGCAGAGCTGCGCTATTTCAATTTGATTAGAGCAGGACTGAGTGCTTTAGAGGTTAAGCAAAAGACGCAGTTGCTAATCAGACAGGAAGAGCTGCTGGCGCAAAAGGACGCCCAGATTGACACGATCAAGGCGCAGATGGCACTGCTAGAGGAAAAAATTACGCAGCTCTCTAGCGAACAGCAGGCCCAGCTAGCAGCACTAAAGTCTGAAATGAAAGCTCAAGAATCAACTATTCAAGGGCAAGAGGCCCATATCGAACGATTGCAAGTTCAGGTTAGTCCGATGCCAATGCCGAGTGCTGCGAACATCAAGCAGCAAGTCCGCGAGGCGATTGGGGATAGCGTTTGGTTTTGTCTTCAAAGTGCTAGCCAGCAGGATTTACTGGCAGCTTACAAAAATGATCAGCTCATCAGCATCAGCGGTTCTGATGCGAACATTGCTGACTACTCCGAAGCGGGCATTCGTTTGAGCTTTGCGGTAGAGCGCGAGGTCGTAAAACCTTTCTTCACCGATCTCTACGACTTTTCAATAGGTGAAGGGGTAACAGAGATTGGCGGTGTCTTATTGGGTCCGACGTGCAAGTACACAATCGGCATGCTGCCGCCTTTACTAGCTGAGCAGTGGCGGTCTTTTCAGTCTGGACAGCTATCGGTGCGATCGCGTCCAGGAACGGGAGTGTCTATGGTCAAGGTCAGCGCCAAAGGGCGAATCTCGGGGCGCGATCGCCAGTTGCTAGCCCGGTTCTTAGCTCAGTGGGATCATCCGATGTCCACCTGCTTTAGCGAGAAGGGAAAGCAGGCAGCGTCTAGTCTTGACCAGATCAGCAAGCTGCGTAATATCGCCGCCCACGGTCAGAGTTTTTTATACCGTTGGCAATATGAGCTTCTACACCAGCTGATAGCTGGAAAAGACAGTAAGGGGGGACTGTTCAGACAGATCTTTGCGCTTTGACAAACTTGTTTCTTTGCTCCTAGCTTCTTCGGAGCAGCAATGTGTTTGTAAACTGTCGTAACGAAGGTAGAGAAAGGTATTCTGCCATGGGCAGTCCTGTCTTTTTGTTTCTCCTGCCGCAATCTTTCTTCTACAAGAATATCGGAAAGCGTCCGGAACTTTTACGCCGCATCTGACTGGCCTGTGGAAAACTTCCGCTGAGAAAACAGGTAAGTATTTACACGGAACTGTATTCAAATTTACAATGTCTCAACCAAGGACCGTCGGGGAATTGCAGCTTTGTCTCAAAGTCTCATCTTTTTGTAAGATGTCTAAAAATTCTGTTAGCTTTCCACCGTCGTTCAAAGTTTTCCACAGGGTTTTCCACAGGTCTTTCCTAAGACAGATTTGGCTGTCTGTCGCCTTTTTCTATGGCGATCCCTTATCCATCAGACGGTCTCAATCTAGGTATGTACTGAGCCGTCTCTGTACTTTTCTTCTCGGTGCTTTTCTTCTCGGTGCTTTTCTACTGTGCGGGTGGTTCTCCTTGGCTGCGACCTGTCGACCAGGCCCTTCTGACCAAAACTGCGCCGCAGAGTAAAACCATCAGGTAGGGACTGTATACCAATAGCCATAGACCAATTTGTAAAAGGCCGGTGGTAAAGCTCCCAACTGACTGCGTCGCCGATCGCCATGAGTTGGCGAGCTGCCGAGAGAGGCTGGGTTGGCTAGACGCAAAGGCGATCGCACTTTCCAAATCCAAACTAATCGTCGAGTAGCGCACCTGCGTCTGTAGACTCTGCTGCTGCGCTGCCATCTGCTCAATATTTTGACGAACGTTACTCAATTCTCTAGACACTTCAAGCACATCTGAAATATCGCCAGAGCGCTCCATAAGCATTTGCAGGGCTTCTTCTGACTTACGCCCATTTTTCAGTCTGGCTTGCAAATCCACTAGCTGGCTAGACACATCTTCTGTCGTAATCGACCGACTTCGAACCTCACCGAGTGCAGTCAAAGAATCTAGCGTGGCATCGAGCCTTTCTGTGGGTACCCGCAGATCGAAGCTGAGGTCGCGATCGCGATCACCACTGTCCCGCAGGGATAGCAAATCGCCCCCCTGTTGCTGAATAATCTGACGCACGCTGGTGAGGCTATCATCCATTGAATCTACGCCTAGTGATAGGTAGGCCCGTTTGATGAGCTGTGGTCGCCTGGTCTGCGATCGCCCAACCAACTCGCCTGCCAATTCTGCATCAGCAACTGCTTCCGATGACACGGGCGCAGCATCGCTCTCTGCGCCCGTGTCCATACTGGGTGATTCGCTAAACTCTGCTTGACTCGCGGTAGGCGCTTGTGCGCAACCAGCCACACTAGAGATAGCCAGGGCAGAGCAAGTGAGCAAAGGCAGCCAGAAGCGTTTCATAAAATTCCGTTCGATTGATGTACTTAGCCATAACATCAACAGCTTGCTCTGCTTTTCGGACGGGGCTAGAGCTGTTTCAAGTTTTGAAACCCTCTTACAGCTAATCGACAGCTAATTGATAGTTAGCCGACAGCTAACCGAGCAGCTACGGCGTTAGAAAAGTGACGTACCAGGGCTATGAACTGCCTAATTTCCCGGATGCCAATCAAATATGGCGGAAGTTTATATCGGAAGATTAAGAAAAGTTTACTTATTAGGAGCGATCTCAATAATTTGTGACATCACTTAAGCTGATGCAAAATCTCGATGTTCTTTAAGGTTTTCATCCCTTTCATCTTTATGGTTGTAGCTAACGGCGTAATGATGCAATTTTTCCACTGGTATGTGGAAGCAGATGGGTCTCTATGGAATGAGTTGGCAGAGAAGTCGAAGTCACTAGTCGATGTGGGCATCACGGCTGTGTGGTTGCCGCCAGCGTACAAAGGCGCAGAAGGTGATCGCGATGTTGGCTACGGCGTCTATGACCGCTACGACCTAGGTGAGTTCGACCAGAAGGGCACCGTGCGAACCAAATACGGCACCAGGGCAGAATACGTCATCGCCATTCACCAAGCTCAACAGGCCGGATTAGACATATATGCCGACGTGGTGATCAACCATATGCTTGGCGCAGACAAAGAAGAAACCTTTACAGCGACGCCCGTCTGCCCTGATGACCGCCATAAAGCCATCGGCGAGCAGCAGCACATAACAGCCTGGACGCACTTCACTTTCCCAGGCCGAGATGGTAAATATTCCGACATGGAATGGCGCTGGTGGCATTTCAATGCGACTGACTACAACAGCGCCGCCCCTGATGCTGACGAAGCCGTCTATCTGTTCGAGGGTAAGTCGTTCGACGACCAGGTGGACTTAGAGAAAGGCAGTTTCGACTACCTGATGGGCTGCGATCTAGATGTCAATAATCCCGAAGTTGCTGACGCGCTGAAGCGGTGGGGTGAGTGGTATATCGACCTTACTGATCTAGATGGCTTTCGGTTTGACGCGGTCAAGCATGTGCGGGCGGGCTTTTTCCCACAGTGGCTGAAGCATATGCAACGCTACAGCGGGCGATCGCTCTTTTCGGTCGGCGAATACTGGTCTGGCAAAATCGAAGCGCTACACCGCTTCATCGATCTCACCGACAGCATGGTGCCCCTGTTCGACGCGCCGCTGCACTACAACTTTCATCACGCCAGCATGCAGGGCAGTCACTATGACATGCGCCGCATTTTCGAAGACAGCCTCGTCAAAACTCACCCGGAGCTAGCTGTCACCCTAGTCGACAATCACGATTCTCAGCCGCTACAGGCTCTAGAATCGGTAGTCGAATCCTGGTTTAAGCCTTTGGCCTACGCACTGATCTTGTTGCGAAAAGATGGCTACCCCTGCATTTTCTATGCTGACTACTACGGCGCTGAGTATACAGACGTAGGCTGGGACGGCCAGGATTGCGACATCGTTCTAGACAGCCACCAGGTGCTGATTGATGTTTTCTTGAAAGCGAGACATACCTACGGCTATGGTGAGCAAAAGGACTACTTCGACCATCACAACGTCGTAGGTTGGACAAGGCTAGGGACAGAGCAGTATCCAGGCGGAATGGCGGTGGTGATGAGCAATGGCGATCGCGGCTCCAAACGCATGCACATCGGTCAACCGCACTGCACCTACATAGACGCCACCGGACACATCGACAAGTCCATCACTACAGACAAAAACGGCTGTGCAAAATTCCTGTGCCTAGCAGGTTCTGTGTCTGTTTGGGTGCCGCAGTCGTCTGGCACTCCCCGACTAGTAGATTCCTCGACGCTAACCGAGTTCACAACCTCTGAATTTGTAGACAACTCGCAAACATGCTGAC
>JBCCOH010000028.1:0-46674 GCA_039111275.1 Cyanobacteria bacterium P01_D01_bin.1
ACCCAGAGGTCAAGCCACAATGGTCGAGTCAATCACTATCTGTTCTACTAAGGCAATTCCAATTACGGCAGAGTCATTTCGTCCGTTTGGTCAGCTGATTTTGCCACAGCCTGATGATGTCGCCTTCAACTTACAAGACGCCCAGCTAGATTTACAAAAGGGGACGCCTCGCTTCTACATCATGGCTCTGCATCAGCGCGGGCGGCGGTTTCATACGATTACTCGTCACGGTCAATGTACTCAATGTCTAGGGTCTCTAGAGGGGAAAACTTGGTTCTTGGGCGTCGCCCCACCGAGCCAGGCACCCCAGCCCGCGCCTGAAGATATCAAGGTTTTCAGGATTCCGGGCGACTGTTTCGTCAAGCTCGAAGTCGGCACCTGGCACGCGGGCCCTTATTTTGATGCCGATACGGTCAACTTTTATAATCTAGAGCTGAGCGATACGAACGTCGTCGACCATACCACCTGCGATCTTTTGCAAACCTACGGCGTAGAGTTCGAGATTGTATGATTTGACCAATGATCAAAACCCAAAAGGCGATCATCTATGGCTAAGTTTGTGATGTGGGGCAGCTACTGCGAAGACGCGCTAGAAAAGCGGACGCCCTACCGTGAGGCGCATCTAAAAGGGCTGACAGAGCAAAAGGAAAAGGGATTGCTCACCGCGCTAGGTCCGACAGTGGATAATACAAAAGTATTCGCAACCTACGAAGTCGAGAACGAGAGCACAGTTCGTCAGCTAGTAGAAAGCGACCCATACTGGCAGAACGGTATCTGGACAGAATACGCTGTCTACGAGTGGAATCAGGTGTTTTAGCTTCATAGCCATCTATTCGATAGCTATCTATTCGACGATCTCGTCATACTGATCTACTGCAACTACTCGCTGCTGTCTCATTTGTGCTAACACGTCTTCCAAAGGAAGTTCTTCAAGTTGTGTGTGTTGGGCTTGGGTGTAGTCGCCTTTTCCAGAGCTGAAGTACTGAATGAATCGAAGTGCGTCAGCAACACCCAGCGTCTCAAATAATATTCGGTATCCCTGTTGCACAATCTCTTGTTGAGTCTTAACCGTCATTGTTAACCACTAAGCAACGCTTCAATAAATTCATAGCTAGAAAACGGGCGCAAGTCCTCAATGCCTTCTCCAGCGCCAATAAACCGAATGGGCAAATCGAGCTGTTCTACTACTGCCAGCGCGACACCTCCCCTGGCGGTCCCGTCTAATTTAGTCAGGACCACACCGCTGAGCTGGGCTGCTTCGGCAAAGACCTGAGCCTGACGCAGTCCGTTTTGACCTAGCGTCGCGTCGAGCACGAGTAAAGATTCGACATTAGCCTCAGGTGCTTTTTTATCAATAATTTTGCGCACCTTAGAGAGTTCGTCCATTAGGTTCTTTTTATTTTGCAGTCGTCCGGCGGTGTCGACTAGCAACAGCTCGATGTCGCGAGAGTTGGCGGCGTTAATCGCATCGAATACGACTGCCGCTGGGTCGGTGTTCTGTCCTGGATTGGCGATTACCTCTACGCCGCTGCGCGATCCCCACACCTTGATCTGCTCAACGGCAGCGGCGCGAAAGGTATCGGCTGCGCCAATTAGACATTTGAAATCTGATTTGGTGGCGATATGAGCGAGCTTGCCGATGGTGGTGGTTTTGCCCGCGCCGTTGACTCCCGTCATCAGCCAGATGCTGAGCTTACCTTTCTCTGGCGTGAAAGTGAGGTTGTGTTCTCCTTTGAGCGGTTCTTCTAGCATGTCGCGCAGCAGAGATTTTAGATAGCTGATGGCCTGGTCTGGTGGCAGGGTTTCTTCTCTGAGCTTGGCCTGTAGCGCGGAGATAATCTTGTCGGTGGCCGCGACGCCCACGTCGGCTTGAAGCAGTAGGGATTCGATTTCATCGACGGCTTCATCGTTTAGCGGCCCTTGGCCGACGATGGATTTGAGCTGGTTGACTAGGCCGCGTCGAGTTTTGTCTAGGCCCTGGCGGAGTTTGTTTAGCCAGGTGATTTCTTCTATAGAAATCTGGTCGGGGCGACGGCCCTGAGAGGCGAGCACTTCGGCAGACCAGAGAAAGGCTTCGTCGAGATCGATATCGAGCGAAACGAGTTCCGGCTCGGGCGGGGCGGGTTCAGGATCAGGCTCGGGTTCTAGAATCGCCTCTGCCTGGAGACGCTCTAGTCGGGCGGTGCGTTCTTGCTCTGCTTGAGCAGCCCAAAAGGGGCGGGGAGTGACGGGTTCTGCCGTAGAGACTTCTGTTTCAAGCGGCTCGACTTCAGGCGGCTCGACTTCAGGCGGCTCGACTGATTCTGGTGCTGCGACAGCCTCTGACTCTAAGCCGGACTCTAAGTCGGACTCTAAGTCGGAAGCTGTCGGTGAGGCGGATTCGGTTTCTACTTCAGGTTCGGTGTCAGTCTCAGTTTCGGTATCAGTCTCAGTTTCGGTATCAGCGTCGGCTGTCTTGGCTTCGAGGACGCCTTTCTCGACAGTCTCAGTTTTAGGGTCTTCAGGAACTGCTTCCTCAGTTTGTGTCTGACGCGCTTGAATGTTTTGATACGCGGCTTTTGCCCAGTTCAGATAGTCTTGTGAACTAGCAGGTGACTCTTCTTGCTCAGGTGCGTCTGCTTGCTCTTCAGTCGATTGAGCTCTATCTTCAGAGTCTTTGGGCTCTTGAGGGGCCTGGGTCTCCTCGTAGCTGCGTTTAAACCAGTTGAAAGCTGCCATTACCCTAAACTCTCTTTTGAAACTCTGTGACTGTTTGCTGATTGGCTCAACTTTCTAGCTTATCAGTCGTACGGCGTAATACCCCGTTAATAAAGCGATAGCCCTCTTCATCACTGTAGCGTTTGGCCATCTCGATGGCTTCATCGATGGCGACTCGCTTGGGTGTGTGCATGTGGACGATTTCGATCATGGCCAGTCGCAGAATGTCTCTATCCACGCGAGCTAATCGACCAATGCTCCACTTTTCCATCGCTTCGTTTAGCTGGCTGTCGACGGCTGGCTGATAGCGAATCCAGTTGCCTAGCAGCTCACGGGCATAGCCGCGAACTTCATCGCGGTCTAACAGAGCGGCTAGCTGCTGCGGATCGAGGACGGCTTTTAGCTTGCCTAGGGTGATTTTGGCGGTGGCGATCGCACTCTGGATTTGCGATCGCACCACCCCAATATCCGTCACCTTCTGCTCATGTTCTCCCAGCAGCCGATCGGCCGCTTCTACTTCCCTAGCCGCCGACTCTAGCGACTGACGGACCGCTGTCATCTCTTTGCTATCTTGCTGAGCGAACATCAGCAGCTCTAGCTTTTCACCCACCTGGTTAATTGCCGTTTTAGCCAGGGGAATCGCAGGCTGAATGCGTAAGCGTATCTTCTCCGCGTCAGTCGTACGAGTTTCACTCTCTAAAATTAGCCTTTCGCCGCGCTGCAGTTCCCCTTCAGCTGTCTCTATGCCCTCTCTAGCATCGGCACCCAGCGCAGTCAGCGCCTTTAGCAGCAGCCCGTCTAGCTGTTTGGCAGAATAGTCGTCAGCAGAACGGCTGGTCGAAGTTTGCCGCTTTGAGAGGTTGTCAGTGAGCTGGCTAACCCCCAAAAGAGCTAATTCACGGGCGATAGAGCGCGCTTTCATTCCATACCGTCAAGCTTGAAGTTCAGCCATTTTATCAGGTGCCTCAGCAGTCTGGACTAGCAGTCTGGACTGGCAGTCTGAACTAGCAGTCTGAACTAGTAGTCCGGGCTAGCTGTCTTCGCCGAGACTGCCTGCTGGCGTGCTCAGCGGCTGGGACTGCATCATCACTGTTTCAGAAGGGAGTGAGGAGGCCGGGGTATGCAGTTCTTTGCCTTCACTGCCAAGCGTACGACTCGCAGGAATCTCTGCGGCTAGGTTCGGGCCGACGATACCGCCAGAGAGCAGCACTTTGAAAGCGTCTTCTACAGAAATAGACAGGCTCAAAATGTCATCTTCTGAGACGACTGAATACCAGCCGCTAGTGGGATTAGGTGTCGTGGGAATGAAGACGCTCAGCATCTTGCCAGGGTTTTCGGTGACAGCGCCTCCCGTGACAAATGCGATCGCCCACAGCCCCCGACGCGGATATTCGATCAGTACTACCCGGCGAAATCGACTCTTAGAATCTTGAAAAATCGTTTGTAAAAGCTGCTGAATCGTCTTATAGACCGACCCTGCCAGCGGAATCGACTGGACAATCCGCTCGCCCAAGTCCAGCAGCCACCGGCCCGCAAAGTTTCTCGCCATCAGACCAATTAGCAGAATCGCCAGCAGCGGTACTGAAAAGCCCACTACCAAGTTGATCAAATATCCCAAAAAAGGATTCAGCTCTGTGAAGGGATTGAGCCGATTGGGCACGCGAGTGAGAAAGCGCACAACCCACGTTGCTACATTGATCGTCAGCCAAATGGTCGTCGCTAACGGAATGATCACCACCAGCCCAGCAATGAAGTCATTCTTTATATCTTGCTTGAATTTTTGTAGCACAGCTCACCCATCTACCAGCGCACATACTGGCAATTATGTAAATAGTTTAAACAATTCTTTTCATTTGTGCTCGGGTTCGATTTCAAAAGAGGGTTGCGACTCGCCGGGGAATGTTTGCCCTTAAAACATTCGGCTGAAGTATTTGGCTGAAGTATTCGGCAGCGCTTGGTCTTGGCGTGTTTACCTGAATTGCTTTTTTGTGTTGAATCGCTCACATCTGTAGAGACTATATCAAATCTACATGATTCATTTTTGACAGTTCATTTTCACTACCCAATAAATTTGAAATCTACCCGATTTTTCAGCCCTTCTGGATCTGCACTCTTAGATCTGTAGGATATAGCGAGCCAGATTGAGGTAGATCAAAACGCCTAGAACATCGACAACCGTCGTGATGAAGGGCGCTGACATCAGGGCTGGGTCTAGACCCAGAGACTGAAACAAGAAGGGCAGCGCGGCCCCGGCGCTAGAAGCCAGCACTGAAATACCAATTAGCGAAATGCCAACCGTGATCGCAACGGGTAGGTGAGACATTTCTGCGCCCTGAAGCACGTAGGCCCAGCCAGTCACCACGATTGCCAGCATCAGTCCTAGGAAAGCACCTGCCACCGCCTCTCTACGGATGACGGTAGCCGCATCTTTGATCTTGAGTTCGTCGGTATTTAGCCCTCGAATGACAACCGTAGAAGACTGCGCTCCGACGTTGCCGCCTGTGCCAATCAGCAGAGGAATAAAAGAAGCCAGGACAACGACCTTTTGCAGGATGTCTTGCTGGGACTGGATGACAGCGGCGGTGACCGTATTTGTGATCAGCAGTACCGATAGCCAGACGACTCGCTTGCGGGCTACGTCCAGCAGATTGCTCTGAAAGTAGTTGTCTCCGCCTGATTGAACGCCGCCTAGGGTATAGATATCTTCGGTCGCCTCTTCTTCTAGAATGTCGATTACGTCGTCGACCGTAACGATACCAACGAGCCTGTTTTCTGTATCGACGACCGGGACTGCCAGAAAGTCGTAGCGCTGAATGATCCGGGCCGCTTCCTCTTGGTCCGTGTTGGTCTGGACAGAGACCACCTCGCGAGTCATGATTTCACCGATAGTCTGCTCGGTGCGGCCTAAGACCAGCTGACGCAAAGAAAGAATGCCAGTGAGCTGACGGGCAAAGTTGGTAACAAAAACGTAGTAGACCGTTTCGCTGAGTTCGGCCTGGGCTCTGATGTGGTCCAGCGCTCTGCCAACGCTCCAGTTCTCTTTGAGCGCTACATACTCTGGTGTCATGATCCGGCCTGCGGTCTGAGCTTCGTAGCCGAGCAGGAGGGCTGTGGCTTGCCGCTCTTGTAGGCTGAGCTGCTCTAGCAGGCGGCGAACGACTTTGGCTGGCAGTTCGTCAAATAGCCTGGCCCGGTCGTCAGGAGACATTTTATCGACAATGTCGATTAGATCTTGGCGTTTGAACTCTTCGATTAGCGCCTGCTGAACCGAGGAGTCGAGGTTTTCGTAGACTTCGATGGCCTCGTCTTTGGACAGCAGGCGAAAGGCGATCGCCTGCATAGTATCGGGCAGTCCTTCGATTGCTTCGGCAATGTCGGCATGCTGAACAGGGACCAGCAGCGCCTTGGCACCTCGGAAGTTGTCCTGCTCTAGCAGAACTTGTAGCTGCGATCGCACCAGCTCTCTTAGCTCATGGCGTGACGGTTCTCGAGAGGCTAGCCGAGCTCTAGCTGTCGTATCGCTATCTGGCACAACTTAGTCCCTCCATAACGTCCTTTACAAAGCTTGGTATGGCTATGGCACTGTAATGCTTTGCCATAGCCCTGCCGTAACGCTCTGCCGTAACGCTCTATAGTCTACCGCTGCAGTCTACTGTTGCTGTGTCGGTGTTGTGTGTTTTCAGCGCTTTTAACTGAATTTTTGGCTAGTCCTTTAGCTGTGCGTCGTTTGGTACAGCACCTTTTCTCGCATTGCCTTTTCAGTGGAGCTAACAGCGTCGTTCCATGTTTCTGTAACTCTCTCTGCGGCTTTCTTTGCGACTTTTGCGGCGGCAAGCTGCTTGGGGTGAGCTGTGTTTAGGAAAATGCGATCGCGTCCCTGTAGCTTGGCATTGTAGAGTGCCTCATCCGCGCATCTGATCAGTTCCTCATAGGTGCAACGTGCCAGCTGACTAGGCCGAAGGGTAGAGATCCCAATACTCAAGCTCAAGAATGGCTTGATCAAAGAGTCCCGATGTGAGATTCGGGCCTTATCAACGGCTGCTTGAACATCTCTAGCGACCTTTTGCGCCCCTTCAGCGTCTGTATTGGGCAACAGAATGACAAATTCTTCGCCGCCGTACCTAGCTATCTGGTCTTGCTGCCGATTTACAGCCTGACGCAAAGCCAACGCTACCGAGCGCAGACAGTCATCTCCAGCTAGATGACCATAGGTATCGTTGTAGCGCTTAAAGTAGTCGATATCGCACACCAGCAGTGAAATCCGCTGTCTTCTTTCCCTAGCTTCCTCCCAGCGTTTTGCAATGTTCTGATTGAAGCTACGCCGGTTGTCTACTCGCGTCAGCTCATCGACAAAAGCTAGCTGCTGTAGCGCCTGATTTTCTCTATCGAGCGAAGCCTTAAGTGCTTCGTGTTGTGCTAGGGCACGGTTGGTCTTCTCAATCTGCTCAGTCAAGTCGAGCTGAGTTGTCTGTAGCTCGCGCACCAGCTGAGCCGTACTGAGATGATGCTCTATCCTCAGCCAGCATTCCTCCGGTTCGACTGGCATCTGTAGATAGTCGTTCCCGCCGCAGCGCAGCGCCGATATCCACTCATGGCTAGTGCCTCTATTGCCCACAAAGACGACCGGCAGGTGCTGGGTGCTTGGCTGCTGGCGTAGCGCCTGGCAGAGTTGATAGCCTTGGTCACCCGACGTTTGCAGATGAATCAATAGCAGATCTGGCGTTTGCTCAGCTATGGCCTCTACAACCTGGTCAGGTTGCTTTCTTACTAGGACTTTGCAGCCCCGTTCAGTAACCGTCTGTATAACCGAAATAAATGGGTGATTTGTATGTTCGGTATCTAATAGATTAGGCCAGTACCAAGCAACAATATTTGCTGCAGGGTATGACGTTTGCATGTGTTTCATGGGCGGGTAATGATGCCAAGAGTCATCTAGGTAAAAGATGAGGATCGGTAGAAAATAAGAAAAAGTTTGTCTTAAAAATCAATTTCTCTTAATACGAATCTAACAATTTGCGCAGCCACTTGTTTCCGTAGAAACACGATCGATTGGCTAGTTTAGGTTTTATTTCTAGAGCAATCGACTAGACGACTGTCCGGAAAATCGCTAGCTATATGTCCGCAACTTAGAATTCTGGTCTTGCTACTGACGTAAGCGAGTTCTCACACGACAGATGAATTGCGTGTCATCGGTCATATGGCGTATGTACCTATGCGACTAATCCCCGATGACGCAGTAGCGCCTTGGTGCTGGGCTCCCTTCCTCTAAAAGATTTGAATACTTCCATTGGATGGCGACTGCCGCCTAGCGATAGAACCGTATCTCTAAATCTTTTGCCGATGGTGGCAACTTTGGCCTTGTTGTCTAGGCCAGCTTCCTCAAAGGCAGAGAAGGCATCAGCGCTGAGCACCTCGGCCCAGAAGTAGCTGTAGTAGCCAGCCGCGTATCCGCCAGAAAATATATGTCCAAAGCTGCATAGCGCTGCGTCTTCGGGCAGGGGCGGGATGACGGTTGCTTTTTGGGCGATGCGATCGCGTACATCCCAGACCGACTCACTGCCATCCTGGCGGTACTCAGCATGTAGCGCCATATCCACCCAGCCAAAATTGACCTGCCGTAAGATGGCATTTCCCGTCATAAAGTGGCGCGCCGCTAGCAGCTTCTGGTAATCCGCTTCAGGCAGTGGCTCTCCCGTTTCGTAGTGCTGCGCCATCCCAAACAGGGTGTCACGCTCATAGCACCAGTTCTCCATAAACTGACTAGGCAGCTCTACCGCGTCCCATTCAACATTGTTAATACCAGCCGCAGCCGCATAGTCCACGCTAGTGAGCATATGCTGCAATCCGTGACCAAACTCGTGAAAGAGCGTCTCCACCTCACGAAATGTCATCAGACTTGGCTTGCCATCCACAGGCGGAGACTGGTTGCATACCAGATAGGCCACCGGCAAACGAATTTGAGACTGGTCGCCCTCACCGACCTTGGCGCGAACAATACATTCATCCATCCAGGCCCCGCCGCGCTTCTCTGCAGGCCGACTGTATGGATCTAGATAAAAGTGGGCGATAGTAGCCTGGCTCGTACTATCACTCACCCGAAAATAGCGAACGTCCTCGTGCCAGACTGGCGCCTCGCCATCAGCAGCCGAGATCTTGATACTGAAGAGTCGCTCGGCTAGGTTAAAGAGCCCTTCCAAAACATTGGGCAGTGAAAAGTAAGGGCGCAGCGCTTCATCGTTTAGATCGAACTGCTGCTCGCGCATCCGCTCCATCCAGAAAGGAATATCCCACTGCTTTAGCTCAGTAAAGTCTGGATCTTGCGATTCGGCAAATGCTTTGATGGCTTCAATTTCCGCCTGCGCAGCTTCATAGCTAGCGGATCTTAGTTCCTCCATGAGTGCCTCTACCGCCGAAACCGAAGGCGCCATCTTACGCGCTAAGCTAAGCTCTGCGTAGTTGTCGAATCCCAGTAGCTCTGACTGCTGCTGTCGCAGATGCAGAATCTTTTCAATCAGCGGTGAGTTATCTAGCTCTCCATCAGAAGCTCTAGTGATAAAGGCCCGGTAGACCTGTTCTCTAAGATCTCGCCTTTGGGCGTGCCGCAGGAAGGGAATGTAGCTAGGCATGTCAAGCGTAATTCGCCAAGGACCAGCTTCAGCAGTTGCATTTTCATTGCCGTTATCTCTAGCGGCCTGCGCGGCTAGACTGAGCAGACTAGGTGGCAGCCCAGCAATCTCTTCTGACTGGCTCAGGGTTAGGCCAAATGCCTTGGTTGCATCCAAAACGTGATTAGAGAACTGAGTTGAAAGTTCTGCTAGCGACTGCTGAATCTGGTTGAACTTCTCTTTGCGTTCTCCTGAAAGATCGACCCCTGAGAGCTCCGCATCGCGCAGAGCCGATTCGATAATGCGCCGCTGAGCAGGTACCAGCGTTTTTCCAGCCGAACTGGACTGAAGCTGCTTGAGGGCGCGGTAGATAGCCTGACTTTGACCAATCTGATTAGAGAATTGCACTAGTGATGGCTGCACACTTTCATAAGCTGCACGCAGTTCAGGGCTATTTTTGACGCCCATAAGGTGACTGATGATGCCCCAGCTCCAGCCAAGTCGCTCGGTAAGAGCGTTTAAGGGTTCAACTAGGGTTTGCCAGGTGGGGACCGCCGGATTTGCTGCGTCTGAGTTTGCCTCAACCTCTTCTTCAATGGCAGTAAGCGCGGCCTGAAGCGATGCTAGAAGTTGCTTCACACCGGGGGCAACATGACTGGAGTGGATATTGCCAAAAGGTGGTAAGCCTTCGCCGATTAGTAATGGATTATCAGAGCTATCGATGGTTGGGCTGGCGGCGGTTGACACACTCATAGGTGACCTCAGAGAACTGAACAAGAGAGAACTGAACAAGCAATGATGAATCAAGCAAAACTCATAACGACTACGAGTTTTGCTTCAATAATACTCAATAATACTAGAGGAGTGCTACGACTAATTAGCGACAAGCTGTAGGGCTGTAGGCGCTGTAGGACTCTATCTACGCAGGCTATTTATGCAAGCAGCATGAATAGAGCATTGTTTACACAGACCGTTGCGTGATCAGATCTGACGCTACTGAGTGTTTGGATCTGCGTAGCCCTGTATGTTTTCGGGGCGTAGAGGACGCATGACCTGGCTGGCTTGGGCAATTAGGGCGTCCGATCCCTTTACTACAACCAGATACTTGCCATCGTTGAGTCGATTGCGATAAGAGACCGCATCGCCACTGCCAAAGCCGATGCCGCCGCCGCCGCCGATAAAGAAGCCACCCATGGCTCCGCTGGCTGCACCTAAAAGGCCGCCGATAATTTGGTTGCCTAGAGCGCCTGCCCAAGGAAACGTGTTGAGACCGGTAATCGAATTGAAAGCGAAGCCGCCGACAAACCCGAAGGGAACAGTCCAGAGGGCCAGTCGCTTGATCTGCTTCCAGGCTTCATCTACGGGGTCGATTAGGCCGTAATCATCGGCTGATTTGAAGCCTTTGCCTAGTAAATCTACTTTTTCCATCGAGATATTGGCTGATTCGAGGGCGGTGTAGGCTGTTTCGGCTTGAATGCGATCGCTCCAAACCGCTACTAAATAACTCATCGCTTAGCGTTCTCCTGCTCGTGACTGACGCGCTGACTGACGTGCTGATTGGCCTGTTGATCGGCCGGCTGAGCGCGATCACCGCTCGGTTCGCCAGCGCTGGAGAGATAATATACAGCGTTGTTCGTACTAGATCATCTGCCTGAGTGACTGTGCGATTAGCTTTTGTGCCTTGACTGTCAGCAGATTTGGGTCTCCAGGACCGGCTCCAGCGATATAGACAGCCAGGGCAAGCTGGGCGGAAGACGTCAGGGAATTCATGCAAACCTTATAAAAATGAAGTGAAAAAAGATACCGAAACTGATAGGAAATACGCTTTATTAAGGATTAGATAAAATTGATATATAGGGTGATTATTCATCAATTCACTATCATCATCGACTATTTGTTGAAGAGTGAATAAAGGCGATCGTTAACATTAGGAGCCCGTCCCAAAATCCTGCATCTTGATACGTAGATGCACCCTGATTCCGAGCCCTAAAGGACCTTTTTGGTCTTTTGGGGCTTTTTCTTCTGCCTTCTTCAGGTTTTGCTTCGACTTTTTTGCTTTCCTTGTCCCTGACTTTTTGGTCCTTGGCTTGTGCCTGCCTTCGAGCGCACCGTATCGGGCAGATGTTTATCCAGTCTATAGATCCAAATCAACCCAAAGCTACCTATTGCCATACCCACTAGGCTGATCAACTGGGCGACTCTGATCGGTCCAAACATCAGACTGTCGGTTCTCAGTCCTTCTATCCACACCCGGCCAGCGCTATAGGCCACTAGATAGACCAAAAACAGCGTTCCAGCTTTAAATTCTTGAGGCTGCCTGAGTCCCCAGAAAAATAGCCAAATTAACAGCGCAAAAACGCCTAAATTCCACAGTGACTCGTAGAGAAAGGTGGGATGAAAGTATTCGAACTCGCGCAGGCTAATCGGTCGATTGGCTAGCGGAATGAACAGCTTCCACGGTAGGTCGGTAGGTGCCCCATACGCCTCGGAATTGAAGAAATTCCCCCAGCGGCCAATGGCTTGGCCCAGAATCAGCGAAGGGGCGACTACGTCGCTTAGTCGCCAGAATGACAGACGGTTGAGCCTAGCAAAAAGGACAGTGGCTAGCGTGCCGCCAATGACTGCGCCATGAATAGCAATGCCGCCTTTCCAAATAGCGATGATATCCTCGGGGCGACTGGCATAAGATTGCCATTCAAACAGTACATAGTAGAGCCGCGCACAAGGGATCGCTGCAATAACTAGCCAAATCACCATATCGCCAACTTTCTCAGGATCAATACCCTTCCTTTCGGCTAGATATTGCGACAGGGCGACGCCAATTAGAACGGCTGAGGCAATGAGTAGTCCGTACCATCTCAATGTGATTGGGCCAATGCTAACTATCTCTGGACCGGGTGACTGAAAGGTGGCCATAGCACCCAAAAAATCTGTGTGGAGAAGATCTGTAGGGATAAGGTCTGTAGGGAGGTTAAGCATTTAGTTTTCTACCTCAGCCATCTCGATCACTTCGCCCTCGAAATCTTTGACTAGGAAATTGAGCGGGCGATCGCGTCTCAGCTTATGTCGAATACCCCTCGTCTGCACCTGCATCAGAAGATATTCCAAGCAATCGTGATCAAAGCAAACGTGCCGCTGTCGATTGCGATTGCCCAGACTCGCTCCGCCAATCACATGTAGCTGTGTATTCTTTTTGAGCTGATACCACAGTCCGTCAGGGCCGCTGTAGCTGTTCCCAGGCAGAGCGCCTAGACTCTGTCCAAAGCCTGGACTACCTAAGCCAGACATGCTCATCATCGGGTCCATCCCCGCCGTGCCCAGCGTCTGCTCATAATTGTAGTAATAGTGCAGCGGGACATCGGCTGCGGCTAGGCTTAGCATCCCTTCATAAAATCGGCGAGCCGTCTCCATATCGGACACCATTACGGTGTGGACTTTGGGTGCGCCCCGCAAAAAAGCCCACATCGCACCTGCATAGGCGACTAGCAGCATTACCATGATGCCTTGGGTGGAGACCAGCGCATCGAGTGGAATATTAGCGACCAGAGTGATTGCGTTTAGAGCAGAGCTTGTTATCATCGCGCCAGAAGAAAGGTGATGTTGGCTGTACATAGTCTACCAACTTAACAATCGTGATTGATTTTGCGAACGTTTTATGGGAAGGCTGTTAAACATCGGTGGCTACTAAACATTGGTAGCTACCAAATGCGCATGCTTTTTTCCATTTTGGCCTAGTTCTGCTGAACCCCTGTGCAAATTCCTACTTTCCCTGAATGCGACCACGAGCTGGTCAAGGCGCTGATTCACTACAGCGACTATGCGCTGGTAAAAGGTTTACAGCGATCGCCCGCTGACGGAAGGTATTTCACTACGCTCTTCTGTCGATACAGCTCAGTTGTTTACTCCCTCATCCGGCATTCTGCCAAATCTCCTGTTCAGGCCGACTACCTCTTTGCGCTGACCTGGCGTCATATTCTTAGCGAACTCGGCGCAATTGACTTAAGCCCTTACGAGCGGTCCGCTGAAAAGACAGTGGCTAAGTCAGCTGGTTCAGAAGAGATTGCCGCTGATGAAACTGAAACTACCACCAGCTTTTCACTTCAGGGCTGGTTGATTAACCTAACAGCAGCCCATATTAACCAGGTAGAGCTACCTAATGTAGAGTCAATTCACTACGTACTCTCCGATGCTCCGCCGCCGCTTTGGTGCTACACAGAGAGAGCCCTAGATAGGTTACCGCCTAGACATCGACTGATGATGATTATGTCCAGGACGTTTGGATGGAGTGACACGCGCATTTCTGCCTACCTCCAGGCAGAAGGCGAAAATCTTTCCGCACAGGAAGTTCACTCCGAGTTACAGATCGCGTGCCAATCGCTAGAGCGCTTAATCCCAGCCGATATGCGCGCGATATATCTGGCTCAGGCGCTAACGGTTGTGCCCACACCTGCCGAGGCTGGGCTAATGACAATTGAGTTCGACGAGCCTGCTTGATCGACTAGTTTAGTGAGTCGATTTGTAAAGCTAGCAAAGCTGGGTACTTTATGAGCGTGTCGGCAGGAAGAACTCATGAACCTGGGGTATGGAACTGACTGGTTTGGGCAAGGCTGGTTTTGGCGAGGCTCCAGCCTGAGCAACGGCAACCAGAGAAAAAAGAGTCCGAGCGGCGCTAACGTGCTGGCCCGTATCTCTGTGGGGCTATCTCCTAGTGCGCTATTGGGTGCGCTATTGGTAGTCGCTGGCAGCATAGCTACCCCAGTCCAGGCTTCGCAAAGCCTGACCGATCAGCTACAGGCCCCACCGCGAGAGACTTTTCGTCAGCAGCGAGATATCGCAGACGAGTTCTTATTGCTCGGTCAAAAAGAACGCTATTCAGGAGAATTTGAATCGTCAGTGATTGCTCTACACAAAGCGGCTGATGCCTATCACTACTTGGGCGATCTCGTCGGTATGGGCGAGGCTTATAGACAGCTTGTGCAGATACATAGCAGTTTGGGTCAGTACCGAGAGGCGGAGCTGATTGTGCGTCGGCAGCTCGCGATCGCCCGTTCCAATCAAAATTTTAGCGACCAGATCCTAGCGCTCAACAATTTAGGCACGCTCAACCTACAGACTAGCGATCTAGAGACTGCTCATGCTGCGTTTTCTGAGGGTCTGCTGATTGCTCAAGACGTGGATAGCGATCGCGGTATCGGCCTTTCTTTGAGCAACTTGGGATTGGTGGCGGCGGCTCAGGGACTAGAGAATGAAGCCAAAGAATATTATGAAACGGCTGCAAACTACCGGGCGCGAGCGCGCGACTATGCAGGTCAAGCTAATACTGATAGCAATCTTGGCGATGTCTATCTAAGAACAGGGCAAATCACGAGGGCAATCGGTGCGTACCGACTATCGTTGATGTTGGCCAAGCGGGTCGACGACCCGTATCTTCAGCTCCGAGCAATTGATGGGTTGATTCGGGCTTACCGCGATCGCAACGAGCCCCACATGCTGCCTGAGTATCTAGCGGAACGCATCGCGCTGACTATTCGCACAGGCGACGACTGGCAGCGCCTGATGACACTAAAGACAATGGCAGAAGTAGAGCAAGATGCTGGCGACTGGATCGCGGCCCAAGACCTGTTTGGCCGTGCCCTAACGCTAGCGATCACCCTGAATCGAAAGCAGGTTCAAGCGGAAATAACAAACAGTCTGCGTCAGCTATCGATGTAACTAGATCTTTAGATTCCCTGTATCATCCTGTGAGGCCACGACTACACCAGAGCCTTTCATGGATCTCACTACTAATCTGCAAGCGTCTGACCTGCAAGCGCCCAATCTACAAGCGACAGACCCGCTGCGATTTGACATTATCAGCCTCTTTCCAGACTTCTTTACTTCTCCACTAGGTTCAGGTCTAGTTGGCAAAGCACTACAGCGCGGTCTGGCTACCGTCAAAATCACCAATCCACGAGACTTTACGACCGATAAGCACCACAAGGTCGATGATATTCCCTACGGCGGCGGGGTTGGCATGCTGATGAAGCCTGAGCCGATCTT
The DNA here is from genome assembly GCA_039111275.1 of Cyanobacteria bacterium P01_D01_bin.1. GTDB lineage: Bacteria > Cyanobacteriota > Cyanobacteriia > Phormidesmidales > Phormidesmidaceae > Phormidesmis. The sequence goes on from JBCCOH010000028.1 coordinate 15,342, forward strand.
TGCTGCGGTCGAGTCGCTGCCGATCATGCCCAAAAGAGCGGTGATACTGATGACGCCGCAGGGCCAAACGATGAATCAGCCCTTGTTTAAGTCGCTCGCTGACTACGACCAGCTGGTGCTAATCTGCGGACATTATGAAGGCGTTGATGAGCGCGTACTGAACCTAGTTACTCAGGAAGTCTCTTTGGGTGATTTTGTCCTGACCTGCGGTGAGATTCCAGCGCTAACGCTGTTAAACGGTGTCTTGCGGTTGCTGCCAGGCACTGTTGGCAAGCGCGATTCTTTGAAGTACGAGAGCTTTGAAACTGATTTGCTCGACTACCCGCAGTACACTAGACCTGCTCAGTTTCGGCAGTGGTCTGTCCCCGAGGTGCTAACGTCTGGGGATCATGGCGCGATCGCCCACTGGAGAAAACAGCAGCAGCTAGAGCGCACCCGGCAGCGTCGCCCCGATCTATTCAAACGCTGGCAAGATGATAATGACGTGTAGATAAAGACACATAGCCTCTTTTTACCTATGAATATTCGTATCGGCAACGGATTTGATATTCACCGTCTTCAGACGGGCCGCAAGCTGATTCTGGGTGGAATCGATATTCCCCACTCTCAGGGGCTGCTAGGTCACAGTGATGCCGATGCACTCACCCACGCCATTATGGATGCGATGCTAGGCGCACTCAGCCTGGGTGATATTGGGGTGTACTTTCCGCCGAGCGACCCGAAGTGGGCAGGCGCCGATAGTCAGATGCTGTTAGCTCAGGTGAATCAGCTGGTGTGCGATCGCGGCTGGCACATCGGCAACATAGACAGTGTTGTCATCGCTGAGCGGCCAAAGCTGAATCCGCATATCCACAGCATGCGTAAACAGCTAGCAACGACTCTATCTATTGAGCCCGATCAAATCGGTATCAAGGCCACTACCCACGAGAAGCTAGGACCTATCGGTAAAGAAGAAGGCATCGCGGCCTACGCAGTAGCTCTGCTACAGTCATAGATTTCTTTGCAATAGGCAGAGTTTGTATAGGGCAAATATGAGCAGGCGAAGTACAGTATGCCCACTGCGAGGCTCGTTATAGTATGCCAGTCGAAGAATTGCCCTGTTCTATTTCGCAGACAGCTTGCTTCATCATACTTTTATTATATAAACACAACCTTGTATAAAAGTTTACATGGACGGTTAAATTACGTAGAATGCGTGCAAAGAAGGGATGGGAGTATCAAAATATACGCAAATGTTCTTGTATTATTCATACAATCTTTGCCAACTATTAAGGTGTATCCCGTTAGCAGACGATTTTCTCAAGAAATGTTTGTGAAGATTCCATAAGCTTTACGTATTTCTGACTAGGCGCTCGAATGCAGTAAGGTCGCTTACTTTGTTGGGTCTATGTCCTGGTCGTATTAACTACCTGTTGAGCGTTTGGCGGTCATACCCAAGCAATAAAACAATCAAAAATTCCTGATAAGTGCGAGATGACGATGTGTTCATAAGTTAGGAGCACACGCCCTGAAAATACGTCGCAGAAAAGTACAAGAAGACGTGCAATAGGCTCAAAGAAGACAGTTAAAAGAACACAGCTCAAAGAATACAGCTCAAGGGCCACAGCTCAACAAAAGCACAGCCCAAAAACGCGATTTTTTAACGCAGATCATAGCCAGTGCAGACAGCCAGCGCTAATCATAGAAAGTCAATAGCGATGCGGAGGAACGCGTTTCCTTTGAGGCTTATTTACAAAGTGGAGGTAAAGATTGTGAATGGATTTAGTGAATCATCGATTGTATCCGTGCCAGTAGCGCAAAGGCCCTTCGGCTCAGCCGGATCTCCGTCGAGTAAAGGCTTTCCTGCTAGCCCACCAGAACGAATCGGTGTCCAAGGCGAATACGACTACAACGGCCTTGCAAATCGGGTTGCAAAGTGTTTTAGCCAGTTTATTCAAGAAGACATTAGCCAGCTCAAAGTGCGTCAGCGCGGCTGCGTAGTGATTTTGACAGGCGCTGTACCGACTCGAGCCCTACTGAATCAACTGGTGGATTTGGCGACTAGTGTAGAAGGCACGGCCCTAGTTGAAATCTATCGGATGAAGTTTACCGAAGACAATGGTGTTGCCTAGACATGGCGCTGTCTAGATGTGGCACTGCTTAGATGTGACCCCGCTTAAACAGCTTGTGCAGGTCGCCAATTATTCCAGCATGCTTGCTACAAAGTCTGTATAGACTTCCCCTTTTAGAAACTGGGGGTGCTCCATCACGCGTTGATGGAATCCGATAGTCGTTGGTAAGCCAGTAATAGCAAACTCTCTAAGTGCTCTTTGCATTCGCCGGATGGCAGTATCTCGGTTGGGGCCCCAGACGATTAGTTTACCAATCAAAGAATCATAGTAGGGTGGAATTTCGTAATCGGTGTACACGTGTGAGTCCATGCGAACACCCAGCCCCCCCGGTGCTAGGTAGCCGCTGATCCTGCCCGGATTGGGTCGAAAATTGTGTTCTGGATCTTCCGCGTTGATTCGGCATTCTATAGAGTGTCCTCGCAGCTGAATATCAGATTGGGTAAAAGAGAGGCGATCGCCCTGGGCTACCCGAATCTGCTCGGCAATCAAATCGATACCGGTGACCATTTCTGTAACGGGATGCTCTACCTGAATGCGGGTATTCATCTCCATAAAGTAAAAGTTGCCCTGACGATCGACCAAAAATTCTACAGTCCCGGCCCCGACGTAATTAATTGACTGAGCAGCTCTTACCGCAGCAGATCCCATCTTTTGCCGCAGTCCTTCATCGAGCGCCGCGCTGGGGGCTTCTTCTAGAAGTTTTTGATGACGCCGTTGAATAGAGCAGTCTCGCTCTCCTAGATGGACAACATTGCCATGGCTGTCTGCCAGAATCTGAAACTCTATGTGACGTGGATTCTCAACGAACTTTTCTAAATAGACGCCTGGATTGCCAAAGGAAGCCTCTGCTTCTCCCTGCGCTGCTAAGAACATCTTGCCTAGCTCATCAGGGCCGATCACTAGCCGCATACCCCGACCGCCGCCGCCTGCCGTTGCCTTGATAATGACCGGATAGCCAATTTCTGCAGCCAGCTTAGCGGCTTCTTCTTGACTGCTTAGCAAACCTTCGCTGCCGGGAACAGTGGGTACTTTAACGCTCTGCATGGTGGCTTTTGCGGTGGCTTTATCGCCCATCGACAGCATGGCAGCGGCGGTAGGCCCAATGAAGGCAAGATTGTGGTCAGCGCAGATTTCGGCGAATCGGGCGTTCTCAGCTAGAAAACCGTAGCCCGGATGAATGGCGGTTGCGCCTCTAGTGAGCGCTGCTGCAATAATGTTTGGAATATTGAGATAGCTTTTGCTGCTAGGGGCTTCCCCGATGCAGACAGCTTCGTCGGCTAGCTGTACGTGAAGAGCACTGCGATCAACTGTAGAGTGGACAGCTACCGTAGCGATCCCCATTTCTTCACAGGTGCGAATAATCCGCAGCGCAATCTCACCACGATTGGCAATCAAAATCTTAGAGAAGCTCATCTGGCAGCCAGCAACTTTGCTGAGTCGTTAAGAAGCTGATCGTATCACGCATCCTTCTGCTGTCGAAAAGTGCTCGTTATGCCGTATGGTTATAAAATGGTTATAAATCGATGTAATCATCTGCGGATGTGGTGGAATTGGTAGACACGCACGCTTGAGGGGCGTGTGGCTCACGCCTTGCGAGTTCGAGTCTCGCCATCCGCATATTTTCTAGAGCACGCAATTTTTAGAGACTGTTTTCTCGAAGGCGGTCTTTTTGAAGGCAGTCTTTTTGAAGACTGAATTTCTATGCCGGCTATCTTTTAATGAAGGCTAGTCGCTATTAAAAGATAGCCGGCATAAAAACAGATGCTTTGATGTTTTATGTCTTCTGCTTCTTCGTTATGATGAAAGTGAGAACATAAACTTTTGTAAACACTTGAACTCAGCTTCTTCCGTCCTTTCCCCTAGTCAGCCAGCTAGTTGGCACGCTCTGCAACCTCTATGGCAAGGTGATCAGCAGGTGGTCAAACAGGGGCTACCTCACGATCAGCTCTCGCCAGCCTGGCAGATTCTAATGCTGGGGGATGGTTCGCCAACAAGACATCTACAGCTGTTGACTCGTGAACCAACGGAGGTAGATGTGATTGATATGTCGCCTGTTGCAGTAGATGGCGACTCTGCGCCACTGCCGATTTCACAGGTGCCCGGGCCGCATTTGCGCCGACAGGTTTGGCTGCGCACAGCCTCGGGTCAGCGATTGGCCTATGCTGCTTCTTGGTGGGAGGCTAGTCACGTAGACGAGTACCTAGAGAATCGTTCTCTGCCGGTTTGGGCTAGCTTAGCCAGGCTACGCACAGAGCTCTACCGCGATATTCAAGGGATTGAGTTCGGTCACTCGCAAGCTTTAGAGAATGCGTTTGAACAAAAAGGGCCATTCTGGGGCCGGCATTATTTGTTCTGGCATCACGGTCAGCCTTTGACTTTGATCTACGAGGTGTTCTCGCCCTATCTAATTCGCTATCTAGGGCCGATGGGTTCAGAGTGCCGCTAGGGGTTCTCTCTATCTAATTCCTTCTCTATCTGGCGCTTCTATTTAGCGCTTATCTGTGAACGGGTTTGGTTTGATCTAGCCAAATCTGAGCACGGATAGGGCCGTAGCGGTCCCTGAGCGATCGCTCGACGCGCTCACCAATGCTGCTAGCGATGGTCATATATTCGGGGTGAAGGGAAATATGCAGCTCTATCCACACCTGACGGCCGACCATGCCTCTAGAAAGAATGCGGGTACAGCGGGTAACGCCTTCGGTTTGGCAGACGACTTGGGCAATAGCTTCGGGTGCGATCGCCATCGGCCTTAGCAGCATCGGCAACTGCTCATACAGCATCTTCCATAGGCTACCTGCCGCTGAGGCTACTAAGAAGGTTGCCAGTAACGGATCGACCCACAGATACCCCTGGTTGACAACCACCAACCCTACCAGCAGCAACAGCGTCAGCCAGCTATCAGATAAGATATGAGAGATATTAAGCTTGAGCGCTAGGCTGTTGTTGCGCTCGCTGCGTCGCGCTGCAAAAACTACCGCAGCGGCAAGTAGAGCGACCATCATAGAGACAAGGACAATCAGCGGTAGAGTCACTTCCGCACGTATCACGGCAGATGAAGGCTGAAAAAGTGTGCTCACCTGACTAACAGCGAGCAGTATAATCGAGATACCAGCAAACCCTAGCATTGCTGATAAGATTAGGGCCCCAGCCGCCTCACTGCGACCGTGCCCCCATATTTCTTTCCCTAAGGTGCGCTGTGGCGAGGCCACTGCTACCAAACTTATTAGAGTGCTAAAAACATCGATAAGCGTGTGCAGCGACTCTGCCAGCAGACAAAGTGACTGACTAATCCAGCCCGCTGCCAGCTCTATAACAAAGACCAGCAGGGCTACCCACAATATCAGCAGCAGCAGCCTGTAGCTGACGTGTCTCTGGTGTCCGCTTTTACTCATAGCCGACAGGCTATCACGGCCAATACTGTCATTATCTACCTATCTGCCTTTAGTTTTCTGCTTTTGAACCTACAGACTACCCTGTAGTCCGCCGTTAGACTCACTAACTGTCCAATGGAGTAACAAAACTGGTATAGCAAAACTGGTATGGCAAACAGACTGTCGAACAGGCGCTACCTGCTCAAACAAGCGCTGTCCGTTCAAGCAAGCACTGCTCATTCAAACAGGCACTGTCCAGATAGGCATCACGTGGGAGAAAATCTATGGCGTCGGCTCAAAAGCTGACTGAGGAAGGAAGCGGAAGTTTAAAGTCAGAAAGGACACCGACGACTGGCCGTGTTTCGTCTCGGTGTCCTTACTGGTTCGCTCCTCACACTTCATCACTATAGGAGAAGACAACCCTTTTGTCATCCTTTTGAGACCATCAAGACGATTGGCACACCCGCAGCGACTCAGACACAGCGCCTCACGATCTCTGCACGCCCAGGTTGGATATGCGCAAGCAGCAATTACTATCAACATGAAAGCTGTTTTTATGGTCGTGAGAAGATTTTGAGTAGAGACTATTTGAGTAGAAACTATGAGTAGCGATAGAGTAAAAACTATAAGTGGCGATAGATTCTATCTTGTTGTATAAGATGTTCATAAAGCCGCCCAAGGGTTCTTTGTTGTTGCCATACTCAATCTCACACTCGCTTTTGCATTTGCTTTCTCAATGGTTAGAGCAAATTTACCTCATGAAGTAGATGAATCTAGTGGAAGATCTCGACTATTTTTAGGGGTATTTACTGTAGACTTCGTAATTGGTTTCTAATATTTCTTTATAAGGTTCTTCGGCAAACGCTGAAGTAGTTATAAAGGGCGGAATATACGCACCCAAAACCTAATAATTTATATTAGTCTACTAACAACATCAATTGATGTCTGTTGTGGCCCTGTGCCGGGTGTTGTGAGAGAGTGTACTGATAGTGCTATGCCAACTTAGCAGTACTTTCTCAGTTTCAGCAAAGGCAACTCTTTACCATAAGAATTTGTCACCTGAAGCCATCGGGTTCTACTTGGCCGAGTTCTGCTTTACGAAGAGCTGCTCTCTGTATATTTAATTTATTAGAGGACGACTCTTTCTTCAGATGTAATCTTGCCAGATTCTCACTGTTCACACAAATTATGGACGGTAGCTATTGGTAGACGCTCTTTTTGTCTATTGTTTTTCTACCCTATGGAATTCTTCCTTACCTTATAGATGACGACATCCACGCCGCTCAAAGCCAATCCTCTTTTGTCTACTATGTCGCTCGCTCAATCGGACAATGCACGCCCGTTTTTGGCTTGGCAGCGTATTTCTGATTGGGCAACTGAACATTATCGCTGCCGAACGTTCAATAAAGACGAGAAGATTCCGGCTCGTCCTGGCCTGCTGTATTTAGTACAGAAAGGGTCGGTGCGGTTGCTAGGTAGCGCTCAGGCTAGCGCAACGGCAAAAAGCAGCAGCGCTAGGATGCCTTTGGTTGCTTCAGAGGAAGCGTTTTTGGGTTTTGTCGGTGCAGGGCAGCCTTTTGAAGTAGTGGCGCAGCCGCCTTTCACGCTGCAGAGCTTTGCTCATGTGGATCAAACTACCGTTATTTGGCTGTATTGGAACGATTTGGATACCTGGCCTCATTTCCAAAAGGAAGTGTTGGATGCTTTTCGTCGTCAGCACCAGCGCAAGCTACTGTGGCTAAGTACGCTAGGACAGCGACGGACTATTGATCGACTCCTAGGCTTTTTGACTTTGCTAATTGATGAGCACGGTGAGCACTGCGAACAGGGCTACTACTTGCCTTTCCCGCTGACTCACGCTCAGATTGGTAGCGCTATTGGTTCGACTCGGGTAACGGTCACTCGGCTAATGGGCAAGCTGCGCCAAGGTGGGATGATCCAAAGCTATGACGAAAACTTAATCTGTATTCCACACGGCAGCAGTGACTGGAAGATGCAAGGCTGAAAGCAAATCAGTTGTTTATTCAGTTGTTTATAAAGAGCTAAGGGCGTAGCCGCTAATGCATCAGCGGCTAGCTGTGCTTCTTCTTTGACCATTTCAGACTAAGAGAATTTAGCACTACTGCAACAGAGCTTAAGGCCATTAGTCCACCTGCGAAGCCTGGGTTGAGCGATATTCCAAACCTGGGAAGAAACGCGCCAGCAGCAAGTGGAATGCAAATTAGGTTGTAGGAAAATGCCCAGACTAGGTTCTGGCGGATTTTGGTTAGGGTGGCTTGACTAAGGCTGATAGCCGCGAGTACGTCGGTCAGATCGTTGTTGATCAAGATGATGTCAGCGGTTTCGATGGCCACTTCGCTACCGGAGTTGAGAGCGATGCCGACATCTGCTTTGGCAAGGGCAGGTGCGTCATTGATTCCGTCGCCAATCAGTCCAACTTTATGACCAGCGGATTGAAGCGCGGCGATCGCACTCAGTTTTTCTTCTGGCTTTACTTCGGCTCGTATCTGCGCTGACTCTAGATTCAGCTGCTGGGCGATCGCACCTACTGCCGCTTGACTATCCCCGCTCAAGATTTTGACGGCTATTCCCATAGATCCTAGCTCTGCTAAAACATCGAAAGCCTCTGGTCGCAGCTCATCTGCTACGCCAACCAAACCGATCAGCTGATGGTCTCTTGCAATCAGTACAGCAGTCTTGCCGGCTTTTGCGATAGCTTGAGCAGTCTTTTCTACAGAGGCATCAATTAGACAGTCGTTTTTTGCTAGCCAAGCCTCATTGCCGATAGCAACCGCCTGATGATCAGACTGATGAGCAGCAGAATTTGCTGATCTGACAACAGCGCTGATGCCCAGTCCGGCTCTAGTTTGAAAGCTATCGGCATTTAGAAGTGAAAGACCTTTTTCTTTGGCTGCTTGCTGAATGGCAAATGCTAGCGGGTGACGGGTCCCACTTTCTACCGTTGCTGCAATTTGTAGCAGGTCGTCTTCAGAAAGATCGGCCGCAAATGAAATGCAGTCAACCACCTGAGGTGACCCTGTGGTGAGCGTGCCAGTTTTGTCAAAAACAAGCGTATCTATCTTCTGAGTGGCTTCTAGGATATCGCCGCCTCGAATCAGCAGTCCCTTTTCTGCGCCGATGCCAGAGCCCACCAAAATAGCCGTAGGCGTCGCTAAACCCAAAGCGCAGGGACAGGCGACCACGACAACCGCGATCGCCAGCTTCAAACTCACTAGCAGTCGCAGCGATCCCACCGCCGAATCCATCGTCGCCATACCAGCAGCATGGTGGGCATGCCCCATCACCGACTGAGCCATCTCTGGCCATAGCGGTACGCCGACAAAGTACCAAAAGCAAAAGGTCAGCCCGGCGCAGACTAAGACCCCGTAAGTAAAATAGCCCGCAATCACATCCGCTAAGCCCTGAATTGGAGCCTTGCGAGTTTGCGCTGTCTCGACTAGCTGGATCATCTGGCCCAGCGTTGTTGCTGCGCCAGTATGGGTGACCTGTAGCGTGATCGCTCCCGACTGGTTAAGCGTACCCGCAGAGATGGCATCCCCAGGCTGTTTGCGAACGGGAATAGACTCTCCTGTCAGCAAAGACTCATCTATAGTGGTTTCGCCTAGGGTAACCACACCGTCAACGGGTACTTTCTCGCCGGGAAGAACCTGTAGCCACTCACCGACTTCGACTTGGTCTACTGGGATCTGAACGCTGCCGGTAGGAGAGGCGGCTGAGCGATTCCCCGATTGCCCGGACAATGAGGGAGAAGGGTCAGCGTCGGCAGTCTCCGGCTGGGGAACTAGTCTGGCGAGTGCTGGCTGAAGGGCAATTAGCGATCGCAATGACCCAGCAGATTGAAACCGGGCCCGCTGCTCTAGAGTGCGCCCCAGCAAAATGAAGCTCAGCAGCATTACTGGCTCGTCAAAGAAGCAGTCCCAGCCTAGCTGCGGAAGGACTAGAGCTACAACACTCGTTAGGTAGGCGCTAAGCGCACCTAGGCTAACCAGAGTATTCATATTCGGGGCACCGCGCTGGACGCCTTGGAAGCCAGCGACCAGGATTTTTCTAGCCGGAAATAGAAGGGTGATAGTGGCTAGCGCAGCATGAAACCAGAGCGTACTAATAACTGGAATAGTGATCAGTGACCTAAATGAGTCGCTGAGATTGAAGTGCTGGAGGTGGCCCAATGTAGAGAGAATCAGCAGGATAGCGGCTACCCATAGCCGATTGGCCCGGTTCTCTTGGGTTTGTTCTTGTTTTGCTAGCCACTTCGCTTCGGCGCTCAGCCCGGTATTATCCGCGGCCTGGCGCGGCTTTGCAGGATAGCCCGCATCGGTTAGCGCCTGGGCGATCGCCTCACCGTCTGCCTTGGGCGTGCATTCGACAGCGGCTACCTCAGTCACCAGATTGACCGTAGCGCCGAGAACACCTTCACACTGGCTCAGCTTTTTTTCTACGGTGCTGACGCAGCCTGCACACATCATGCCAGCCACATCTAGCACAACCGTCTGTGTTTTGACGGGCTGATTAACTTGTTCACTGCTAGGTGGGCCAGCGTTGCTCGAATTGAGCGCTGTTTCAGTCGGTTGAGAAGGCCGGGGGGCGAGTTGGGGCATACAGGCTGACGAACAAAATAGAGGGGACAGAGAACTCCTCCCTTGAGCCTACGTTAATTTTTCTCCTCTGTTTACAAACCCACGAAATAAATTCTCAATCTGCCAGTCATAGTCTGCCAGTCATAATCTGCCAGTCAATTGCGGTGACTTAACAGACGCTACGCTTCGGATTTTTGCCAATGTCTTCCTGATTGCAAGCCCCTGTTGAGGAAAGAACAATAATTGTAGGAAAAGCACTTAAGCTCGGAGTCAACGCATGTTTTCGGATGTTGCCTACCACTGGGCTAAGGGCTGCATCGTGGCTCTAGCCGCGCGCGGCCTGGTTGGTGGATATCCCAATGGCACATTTCGTCCGCTAGCTGTGGTGAGTCGGGCCGAGTTCGCGGTGCTGATCCGTCAGACCTTTCCTGATCTACCGATCAAACAATCTGCCCAGCCGTTTCCTGATGTACTTGCTCAGTATTGGGCAAATGAGGCGATCACCTGGACTTCTGAGCGGGGTCTATTTCGCGGAGATGAGCTGGGGCGATTTCTGCCTCGGCAAACCATCTCCAGGATTCAAGCAATCGTAGTGATGATGGCAGCACTCTCTGCTGAGCAAGCAAGCGAAGCGATGAGTTCAGCCGATGTCATCAAGGCTGAGCAGCAAACAGAGCAGCTGGTCAATCAAACATTCACAGATGCAGCGACGATACCGAGCTACGGACGCACTGCGGTAGGAAGGGCGATCGCCGCTAACCTGTTTGAATCTTTACCAGAACCTAGAGCGCTGCTACCCAACCAATCATTGACTAGAGGTGAGAGCGCGGCACTGCTGTGTCGGGCACTGGCTATCCCTACTGCTAAGCTGACTGAAGCTTCCGTATTTACAAAGGCTTTGGTCCAAAACAAGCAGACGCTGTTTCAACAGTTCATCCAGCAAGAAAAAGAGTTCAATGCCGAAAAGCTGGCTTTTCTAGACCGAGGCATTCGCAGCTCACCTTTTCGAGATCAGCAATCTCAGGCAGTCGCCGTCTTGCAGCAAGCAGGGCCAGAAGTAGCCGTCTCTTTGCCGCTGACGAATGCCACTGCGTATCCCGGTCGAAGCGATCGCCCCTCAGTAGATGTCACTGGTTTAGATTTTCTCGCTTCTGATATTTTGTCGGCCTGTGTGTGTGTAGCGACTACCAAAGCAGGAAAGTTGAACGCTCGCTGGCTGGGCCGAGAGGCATTTGTCAATCGGCAGATGTGGAGCGCGACTAAGTTTATTCCGCTACTCAACGTGATCGACCAGGCAAATGGGGCCTCGCCGAAAACGGTGATTGAAAACTGCCTCATCCGGCGAGCCGGGTCCGGAGCCGGATTTCCGTTTTCTGATCTGGCTAGCAGCATCATGTCTTACGACAACCGGGTAGCGACTTCGAATTCGCTCGCTGCAATGTTCAAGCGATTTACGACGCCAACCACCTTAGAAAAGTGGACCCGGCAGCTTACTGGTAGTCAAAAGCTGGCCTTTCAAGGCCGCTATGGTGAGGTGCCTTTTATCGAGTATCCAGAGCTGTGGGACGCAAAGGCCCAAAAGGTGGTAATCCAGTCGCCTGGGCAGGCGCATCGCGGACAGAATTTGGTTTCGACCTACGATCTGACGCGGCTAATTACGATGGTGGGCTGGCACTGGCGGCTACCTCGTCACGCAATCGTGCCCAATGCGCAAGGACATAGTCTTAGCGGTCTGATTCGGGCGATGGGTGTAGATACGGCGCGATATGTTGATGTTGCGCTAGAAACGCTGGAACTGACTCAGGTGGTGCGATCGCCTGCCATTATTTCCAAAAGCGGGTTTGGCCGCAGCGATGAACGCGATCGCACAGAGCTGACCTATTGCGCCCTCGCTGAGTTCGACTTGCCTCGACTAGGCGCGTCCGATCCGACGGCTAGCCATCAGCACTATGCGATCGCCATGACCTTGATTGCAGCGCAGCAAACAGGCGATGCCAACCAGGAAGCCAGATTTGTAGATGCCCTAATGGCTGCCGAGGTCACAGATATCATCCGACGTTTGGTGCTAGGCAAGCTATAGCCGAACAGCAACTATTAGGCTACCCGGTAGCTGAGCGGAGTCGAAGCTACTGGACCATATTCATTCTTGACTGAACCATCCGCTTCATCCACTCGCTTAGATAATTGCGATTGATCATCTGCTCTTCTAGGTCACTAGTCTCTACTGGAAAAGGCATCAGACCACGAACAGCGGCTTCAGTGACGCAAAACATTGACTTTTGAAAGCTCTGACTTAGCTGTACGCGCACGTCATCTTTGCCCCGGACCGAGCGCTTGTACAGAGCTTGCAGATAGTCAGGAACGTAGTGGCGCATATCCTGCATCAGCAGCGTCGGTGGAATGCCTGCTCCGCCGATCGGCAGCGGGTCGGCAAAGAGTGCACCATAGTCAAAGCGCCCTTGATCGATTGGAATCTGATGCGCCTGAGCGTTATAAGAGACGGTGCCAAAGAAAGGCGTTCCCCTAAAAAAGATCGATTCAACGTAGGGAACAGCGGTATCAGGCAAAAAGGTCAGTCCGGCCTCTGCGGGAAGAATGTCATATTCAGTTCCAGAAATAGTGACGCTGTAAATAATGGGTTTGCCAGCATTGGTGACTAGCCCGCCTTTGATGAACTCAACAACCTGGTTGATTGATTTGATGGTGCCTTGGTCGTATGTTTCTGAAAGAGCCATAAAAATGTCGCTCATCACCCGCCAAAACTGACCCAGGCCAGAGTAATAAGCAAGCTGACGGACTTGCTCTGGCAGATATTCTGGAAAAATCTTGTCGAAGACTAGCAGAATTGGATTAAATCTAGCCTTGGCTCGAATAGCAGGCGCGCAGCAGGCCCAAAACGCTTCGGAATCTAGATAGGCATCCAGTCCGCCGCCACCGTGCCACATCATGGTCCGCATGACATATTCTGCGTATTCGTAGTTGATCCGGTCGTGCCATAGGTGCCTGGCTATTTTCTGAGGTGTGATTTCGCCATCAAAGTATTTGAAAATTGGAAAGAGGTTTAGAAACTGAGTGTTGGCAATGTGCTGCAAGTTGATGGCGTATGCATTGAGCACAATCCCATAGGCGTGTAGAACGCCGACAACTTCGACTAGATTCTCGGGCTCGTTGGGTAGTAGCGTACCGCCAGACAAAATTCGATCGATGTAGTCGCCAATAGAGTAGCGTGGGGCTGGCTGCAAGGCAGGGGCTAGGGGCGTTGTAGTCATAGCGGACTGGTGGAGAAAGGAGGTCTGCTAACCGAGGCGACCGGATAGACGTAGCTAGGGACAAACCGGTTAGTCGTCGATTCTACCCACCGGGTGAGCCATTCGGGCTGTAGTCCAAAGGCAAAGATAATCAGGACCAAAGTCATAGCAGGGAGGCGATCGCGCCAGCTCACCTTAGGCAAAGCGATCTCTACCATTCCTCCCATCCCGTCTGGCGTAGCCGTCAGTCTGCCAAAGAATACGCGATTGATCATCAGCAAAAAGTATACTGCCGTCAGACCAGAGCCCAGCATGCAGAACAGCGTCTGCGGTGCCACGCTCTCGAAGCTGCCACGAAAGACGATGAATTCCGAAATAAAGCCAATCATGCCGGGAATCCCGGCGCTAGCCATCGCGCCTAGCACCATCAGCGAGCCGATAAAGGGTAGTCCTCTTTCGGGAGCCATCAGTCCGCGCAGAATCGTCAAGTCACGAGTGCCCGTTTTCTTGTAGACCACGCCGACTAGTAAAAACATCAGCGCTGAGATCAGTCCGTGGCTGACCATTTGAAGCACCGTGCCCAAGATGCTGAGCGGTGTGGCAGCAGCGGCCGCGAGCAGAATGTAGCCCATATGGCCGACTGAGCTGTAGGCGACCATTTTCTTCATGTCTGTCTGGGCGATCGCGGCCAAAGATCCATACAGCACACTCATCACCGCCCACCAAGCCAGCAGCGGTGACAGCTCCATCCAAGCCTCTGGAAATAGCCCAACGCAAAAGCGCAGCATGCCATACGTACCCAGCTTCAGCAGCACCCCGGCTAGCAGTACAGAAATTGGCGTCGATGCCTCTACATGCGCATCCGGTAGCCAGGTATGAAACGGAAACAGCGGAATCTTGATGCCAAACCCAATCAGCAGAACGCCCATTAGCACCGTTTGCTGCACCATCGTCAGCCCCTGAGCCAGTGATGGGTCGTAGTCGAAAGAGCCCGTTCCAGACAGCAGTGCTAGACCCAAAAACGCACCTAGAATCAAAATCCCGGAGAACGCGGTATAGATCAAAAACTTAGTTGCTGCATAGCCCCGCCGCTCTCCTCCCCAAATCGCGATTAGCAAATAGAGGGGGATTAGCTCCAGCTCATAAAACAAGAAGAACAACAACAGATTCTGTGCTAGGAATGCGCCTGCGACCGCGCTGGTAATCAACAACAGCAGAGGATAGTACAGCCGAGGCCGCGTCATGCTGTGACTGATGTACGTAGAAACAAAGCACAGCAGACTATTGATTGTGACTAGCGGCAGTGCGATCCCATCTACACCCAGCGAGTAAGTCAATCCCAAAGGCTCCATCCAAGCCAGCTTCTCTAGAAACTGAAATCCAGGATTAGCGACATCAAACTGGACGATCAAAGCAAGCGTCACCACCAGATTTACGCCAAGCGTAATTAACGTGGCTCGGCGGATCTGATTACTCTCCATCTTTTGCGGCCAGACGCTAATTAACAAAGCGCCTACCAGCGGAACCCATATCAGCGCACTTAGTATCACCGTCAGTTTTTCCCTCAAATCCTGTTTTGACTTCGCTCACCCGCCCCGGTCACCACTCTGTTCACCACATAGACCAGGTTGTCATCAGCACCAGCAGGCCGACGCCCGCCACAATCGTCAAAACGTAGCTCTGCGACTGACCCGACACGCTATATTTCAGACTTTCGCCGCCAAACAAAGACGCCGCACCGACAAAGTTGACCGCGCCATCTACGACATAGCGATCAAACCAACTGCTGAGCCTAGATAGCTGTAGAACTAGCTTCACTACCGTCAGCTCGTACAGCTTCTCGGTGTAAAAATCGTTGCCTAGCAAGTCCTGAACCCGACGCAGCGGCGCCAAGCTAGAGCGTGACCAGGCCCGATTCAGCGGTAGATAGAAGCCTAACCCAGTGCCCAAAATGCCTGAACCGACTAGCAGAGAGACAGCAGCCAGGTTGAAATATTCAGACGGCGGCAGCAGAGACATCCGCTGCAGTAAGAAGGGTAATAGCAGCACGAAAATAGATAGTGTCATCATCGGCACTGCCATCAGCCAGCCGACCTCGGGGGTGCGCCTGGTTTTTAGCTGTGGTTCACCCAAGAACACCAGGCGGAAGACTCGAACCAGATTGAGCGTGCTCAAAAAGTTCACTAGCAAAAACACGCCGACGAGCACAGGATGCTCTGACCATAGAAATTCAATTCCTAGCGCGAACGCCCAGAAGCAGCCAAAAGGCAGAACGCCAGTGAGCCCTAACGCGCCCGTTAGATAGGTCAGCGTTGTCGCAGGCATCCGCGACCAGATGCCACCTAGCTCGGTGAGATCTTGGTTGTGGGTGGTGTAGACCACTGCGCCGATACTCATAAAGATTAGTGCCCTAGCCGCTGCGTGGGTAAAGAGCAGCATCAGCGCTACACCGGGCCATTCTGTGCCGACCGCGATAAAGACTAGACCGATGTAGGCACTAGTCGAGTAGGAGAAGGCTCGCTTGAAGTCGATTTGGGCGATCGCAACCAAAGAAGCCCCCACCGCTGTCGTCGCCCCGATGGCAATCAAGACATCCAGCGTAATCGGCGAAATCACTACCACTGGCTGAATCTTGATCAGGACATAGGCCCCGCAGGTGACCACCGCCGAATTGCGCAAGATAGATGCTGGACTCGGTCCCTCCATCGCCTCATCTAGCCACAGATGCAGCGGAAACTGAGCACATTTACCCGTCGGCCCTGCAATCAGCGCCAATCCCGTCAGCGTCGCCGCAATCGGCGTCAGATTAGCATCCTTCACCCAAACCGACAGGCTATCAAAGTTGAGACTGCCGGCGTAGGTACTCAACGCCACCAGACCCATCAGCAGCAGCACATCTCCTACTCGCTTCGTCAAAAAAGCATCCCTAGCCGCGCCAATCACCAGCGGCTGAGCATACCAAAAGCCGACTAGCAAATAGGTAGAGAGCGTCAGCATCTCCAACAAAAAGTAGGTCGAAAACAGCGAGCTGCTGAGAATAACGCCGCTGATTGCCCCCTCGAAAAAGCCCATCAGCGCAAAGAACCGAGCCAGCGCCCAGTCTTTTTCTAGATAGCCCATGCCGTATATTTGAGCTAGCAAACTTAGACCAGCCGTTAGCTCTAGAAAAATCAGGTTCACCGCAGAGAGATCTAGAGACGCAGAAAGAGTCAGCCCAGCCACGTCTAGCCACTCATAGCTCACCACCTGGGGGCCTATATTCCAGATGGTCTGTAGCAGCAGCGACCCATGCAGCGTAGCTAGCGCTGTCATCAATACATTGATGTACATAGCTGGCCTAGGACCGCTCAGGCGAATCAGCCGTGTGGCCCAAGGCAGCGCCAGCAGCGCCCCCACCAGCCCGTACATCGGAATTAGCCAACTCCACTGAATCAGAAACTGCATTTACGAATACCTTCAAAGGCGTTTAACAGGCGCTCAAACAAACCGCCGCTGATTGAGATAAGTCACTGATTGAATTGAATTAGAAGAGAAACTATGCGCTCAGGCGACTTCTACGTCATTGATGATACCTGAGAGTCAAGGTGTTCGACCGCAAAGCCCTAGCCTGCTTGAACTTCACCCTTAGCGCAGCTTTACAAATAGACATAAATCAATACAATTGCCATATAAGCTTTAACAATGACGATTATCAGGGACAATCATTGAGACTTATATTGTCAAAGGGGCGGCGTCATTTTATTCTGAGTTATGACGCACAGAAGTTATTCAGGCAATATTAAAAGAATTTTAAAAGTAGAAATAGCTGATTTTGTACGCGCTGTCTACTGAAGTCTCCGTGGTCAAAGCGAAGGTTTTTCTATCAAAAATTCGACCTGTGATAGCTTCCCTACTTTTTAGGAGATTTCGATTAATGCCTATTGCTGTTGGAATGATTGAAACCAAAGGTTTCCCCGCAGTGGTTGAAGCGGCTGACGCTATGGTAAAAGCCGCCCGCGTAACCCTAGTTGGTTACGAAAAGATTGGTAGTGGCCGGGTAACAGTGATTGTTCGTGGCGACGTTTCTGAAGTTCAAGCCTCTGTTTCTGCTGGAGTTGAGTCGGTTAAACGAGTCAACGGCGGTGAGACACTCTCGACTCACATCATCGCTCGTCCCCACGAGAACCTGGAGTTTGTTCTGCCGATTCGCTACACAGAGGCAGTAGAACAGTTCCGTTCGTAGGTCCCGTTCCTAGGCTTATTAGGTCTGCTATTAGCGGTTTGTCGGGTCCAATGCAGCTTAGAAGCTGCACGATCCGACTGTATGTGATTTTGTTGTGTTGGATCATTTGTAGGTAAAAACTATGGCGATTGCAGTAGGTATGGTTGAGACGCTGGGGTTCCCAGCGGTGGTTGAAGCGGCAGATGCCATGGTAAAGGCAGCCCGCGTAACGCTAGTTGGCTACGAGAAGATTGGTAGTGGCCGGGTGACTGTGATTGTTCGTGGCGATGTCTCGGAAGTTCAGGCGTCTGTTGCGGCGGGTGTTGAGAACGTCAAGCGAGTGAACGGCGGTCAGGTGCTGTCAACTCACATCATTGCTCGCCCTCATGAGAACCTAGAATTTGTTCTGCCGATTCGATACACAGAGGCAGTAGAGCAGTTTCGCGAGAGCGTCAGCGGTATTCGTCCTTACGGTAGATAGGCTTCATGCGCCTAGCAAAGGTGAGGGGAACGGTCGTTAGCACCGTCAAAGATGACAGCTTAATGGGGGTCAAATTTCTGCTGATTCAGCTGATCAGCGACTCTGGCGATCTTCAAGACGACTACGAAGTCGCGGCTGATGTGGTAGGAGCAGGTGTCGGTGAATGGGTGTTGGTCAGTCGTGGTAGCGCGGCAAGGCAGCAGCAAAGATACGCTCAAAAGCCAGTCGATGCAGCAGTGATTGCCATTGTCGATACCGTCAGTCTAGATACGGGTCTGCTCTACGACAAGCGAGAAGATTTTCGATAGTTTCTCTTTGCTGCTTGAGGACATCTAGTTAGGGCGTTTTAGTTGGATTAGTTGGAGTAGAAGGGCAAATGGTCGCCCGCAGTCTAGACAAAAGTATGGGTACGGCCTCTGTCATTCCGAGGCTGAGCCTGTCTACTAACCCAAAAGTGGAGTCTTCTGCTGATGTGCATGAGTTCTCTTTTATTGAGGGCGATGTGTATATCGGTTCAAAGGCGGTGGTTGCGGCTGGAACTGCGGTTACAGCAGAGCAAGGTGCTTCTGTTTTTGTGGGCGATCGCGTCAAGCTCCTCCCCGGTGTCATCGTTGAGGGTGCAGCAGGTGACAAGGTGACGGGCGCTGTGATGAGCACTGGCTCATCATCAACTGCTCGCGACGCCTATTCTGTCTATGTCAGTCCTGGCAGCGTGATTTCTCACAAATCGGTTGTCCACAGTCCTGCCTTTGTCGGTGCGGACTGTTTTGTTGGTTTTCGCTCGACTATATTCAACGCCAGACTAGGCAATGGCTGCATTGTCATGATGCACGCGCTTATCCAAGACGTTGAGATTCCCCCCGGCAGGTGCGTGCCCTCCGGTAGCGTCATCACCTCACAGCACCAGGCCGACCAGCTACCCAGGGTTCGCCCTGAAGATCTTGAATTCGCAAAAGAAGTGACAGGGTCTTTGAACCAGTCTTCTCGCTTGTCTAGATCTGCTTCTAGGCAAATGCCCAGCTATTCATCATCCGGCCATTCATCATCCCGCTATTCATCGCAGAACTCATCACCAGATTCATCTAGAGACTCTAGAATCACCCATCGTCAATCTCGTCAACTTTCTACTGCCACTGAAGGAGCAGCCATGCAAGCCCAAAGACTCTCATCCGAAATTGTTCAGCAGGTGCGAGGCTACCTGTCGCAGGGATATCGCGTTGGCATGGAGCATGCAGACAAGCGGCGCTATCGCAGCGGCGTCTGGGAAACCTGCACCCCGATCAAAGAAACAAGAGAGCAGGCGGTCTTTAGCGCGTTGGAAAACTGCCTGGCAGAACATACAGGTGAGTATGTTCGCATGTTTGGTATCAACCCTACCTTGAAGCAGAGGGTAGGCATGGTGACTGTACAACGTCCGGGCGATCCGCCGATTGCAAAAACAGCCGCTGCTGGTGGCTCTTATGGCGGTAGCAGCTACAGCAGCCAGTCCTATAGCAACCAGTCCCATAGCAGCCAGTCCTACGGTGGTAACGGCAACAACGGTGGGCTGCCCGCTGGCGTCGCTCAAGAAGTTCGCAATCTGTTAAACGGCGGCTATTTAATCGGCACAGAGCACGCAGGTCCGCGCCACTATCGCAGCAACGTCTGGAAGGTTTGCTCTCCCATCGAATCGAGAAACGAGAGAGAAGTCTTCGCTAAGCTAGAGCACTGCCTAGACGAGCACAGCGGCGAGTACGTTCGCATGTTTGGCATCGATTCTGGCTCAAATAGCCGCACAGCTACAACAACAATCCAAAAAGCCGATGGGAAGCCAGTCAACATAGAAGCTCGGCCTGTGGCTAACGCCTCTAATCAATCTCAGTCGGGTGGGTACGCTCAGCAGAGCCAAAACTATTCTCAGAGCAGCGGCAGTGCCAGTAGCGAAGTTGCTCAGGCAGTTAGCCGCATTATCCACAGCGGTAATCATGTCGGCGTGGAGATTGCTGACAAGCGGCGCTATCGCAGCGGCATCTGGCAGACAGCCCCTTCTATCAGTGCTAGCAGCGAGTCTGCGGCAATCAGTCAGTTACAGAATGTCCTGAACCAGAACGCCGACAAGTACGTACGCATCTTTGGCATCAATATTCAGATGAAGACACGTGGCGCGGCAACTACCGTCCAAAAACCGGGCCAGCGCAGCAGCGGTCAGTCCGGATCGCAGTCTGCTTCTGGCAACAGTGCTTCAACCAGCGGTAGAGAGGCTGCTCGTGGACCCATTAACGCCAACCCGCCACACTACGACGATCCGGCCTATCTAAACCGGGGAGAAGGTGGCGGTATGGACACTGCTGTAATGGACCAGGTGACTCAGATTGTTAACCAGGGTCACAAGCTTTCGATTGAATTTGCCGACAAGCGACGCTATCGCAGCGGCATCTGGAAGACTGGACCGACTATTAATGTGCGCCGTCCGGCAGAGGCAATCTCTGCACTGGGTAAGCAGCTAGCACAGCACCCAAATGACTACGTACGTTTGATTGCGACTGACCCTAACGCCAAGCGCCGCGTCGCAGAGCTGACGATTCAAAGGCCAGGCCAAAAGTCAGCTCAAAACTCAGCTCGAAACGGGGGGCGCCGAAGCAATCGCGACCCCATTAATGGTAATCCTCCGCGCTACGACGATCCTGCTTTTAGAGGGCAGCCCAGCAGCTATGGCAAAAACAGCTATGGCCAGGGCGGTCGAAATGGTGGCTACAACGGCAACGGCGGCGTGGAGTCTAGCGTGATGGATCAGGTGACTCAACTAGTGAACCAGGGTCACAAGATTTCGCTAGAGTATGCCGACAAGCGCCGCTATCGCAGCGGTATCTGGAAGACAGGTGAAGCGATCAACGCTCGCCGTCCGGCCGAGGCGATTTCTGCGCTGGGCAAGCAGCTAGCTCGTCATCAGGGCGAGTATGTCCGATTAGTTGGCGTCGATCCTCAGGCTAAGCGTCGCGTTTTAGAGACTACTATTCAGCGACCTTAGTTCTGATACCGCTTGCTCCTGATACCGCTTGCTCATGCTGCGCAGTCGTAATGCAACCGTCGAATCCTTTTTTACATCAGCCGCCGCGCTCAGTTAGCGATACTCACTACTGTGTGGTGGGTGATGTGACGGTGGATTCGACAGCGGCGATCGCACCCGGCGTAGTCCTACAGGCCCCAACAGGTAGCCGCATTATCATCGAAAAAGGCGCTTGCCTAGCAGGCGGCGTCTGTATCCAATCGCGCCAAGGCATTCTAAAGATCGGTGCAGGCGCTAGCCTAGGCGCAAATGTTCTGATTATTGGACAGGGCATCATCGGCGCAAACGCCTGTGTCAGTCCTAGCAGCACCTTAGTTAATCCACAAATTGAACAAAGCGCGATAGTGCCTCCCTGCTCTTTGATAGAGCCAGCCAGGATAGAATTGGCCAGTCAATCGGCCAGTCAATTCGCCAGTCAAGCCCCGAGTGCTTCACAGCCATCCGCTGACGAATTTACAAACACCTTCGTAGAGCCGCTGCCTGTCGGACCAAAACCGATCACAACACCAGATTTGAGCGATCAAAACGGTCAATACCGGGAGTCAGTTGCTACCAATGGCTACGGTCACTTTACGAATGACGTACAATTAAACAACTCACCTAGCAACAACGCCAATAATGACAATGGATTGGCAAACACTGGCCCATCCTCGCTTACTGTTCAATCGAATGGGGCGGTCTACGGTCGTGAGCAGGTTAATCAGCTTATATCTACGCTATTTCCCAATCGGCAATCTTCTTCTTCTTAACCAACCTTCTTTTACTCTTCTTAACTGACCTTCATAAACGGCAGCATAGCCACCTTAGAGGCTCGTCATGCGCTCAGACGCTACCCCTTCTCCGCAAAACCAAGCCGCTAGACTGAAGGCCAAGCGGCGCAATCCGCTAAGAGATACGGCGCTAGGGATGGTCTCCACGACAAGCTTTCCAGCAATTATTGGTATTGCTGACGCTATGATCAAGTCGTCTAGCGTATATCTAGTCGGCTACGAAAAAACGGGCGGCGGACACTGTACAGCAATTGTCAGGGGCGGCGTGGCTGATGTGCGAATGGCCGTCCATGCTGGTGAGCGGATGGCAAAGGAGTTTGGTCAGTTCGTCTCGTCATCTTTGATTCCTAGGCCACCCGCCAACCTCGAAGAAGTACTGCCGATTATGCCCCGCATGGAAGATTTGGAAGGAGCGGGTAGCTCGATGGGCGGAGAGGCGATTGGCCTGCTAGAGACCAGAGGCTTTCCGGCGATGGTCGGCGCAGCGGATGCAATGACAAAGTCGGCAGAAATTACGCTGGTCTCGCATGAAACGATTGGCGGCGGGCTTTGCACCATCATCATCCAGGGGTCGCTTTCTAATGTGGCGATCGCAGTCGAAGCCGGAATGAACGAAGCCGAACGTATTGGCGAACTCAACTCCGTCATGGTGATTCCTAGACCGCTGAGCGATCTAGAAAGAACTCTACCGAAGACCAAGCAGGCGAAGGTCCAAGAGCCAATTAAACTACCGCTGAAACTAGAAGAGAAGCAGAAAGTAGAAGAGCGCGAGAAGGAATTGGTTCCTGCCAAGAACGAAGAGCTAGAGCCCTTGAAGCGGCAGGCGGTAGTTATCCCTGAACTAGAGACTGAGGAACTTTGACCTCGGCTCCGCTCGGCCACCGGGCTGGAATCTTATCTTATGGGGGCTGAGCGCAGTCGGTCGCGTAGCGTCGCCATAGGCGTTAGCCCAAACCTCGCCTAAATATTTCAACTCGTTCCATCACTTTCTCCTTCAGCATCGGATCATCAGCCTCAAACCATTCAATTCGCTTTTGCTTTTGAAACCAGGTGCGCTGGCGCTTGGCGAACTGACAGGTGTGCTGAATAATTAGCTCAATTGCTGAGTCTAGGGAATGCTCTCCGGCAAGGTGCTGCGCGATCTCTGCGTATCCTAGCGTTTTCAGCAGCGGCAGGTTTGCGCCGTATTTCTCTATTAGATCAGAGACTTCATTGACAAGACCCATTTCGATCATCTGGTGCGTGCGGGTGATAATACGTGATCGCAATGCATCCGGCTCACAAGCTAGCCCAATGTATAGGACTGGATAGCGCGGCGGATCTTCTCCTTGCTGACTAGAGATTGTCCGACCGCTGACATAGAAAACCTCTAGCGCTCTCAAGGTTCGCACCTGGTCATTCTGATGAATTCGGTTAGTTGATTCTGGATCGACCTGTTGTAACAGCTGGTAGCAGTAGGACTGACCGAGAGATTGGAGCTGCGATCGCAAGTTCCGATGCGGCGCGACTCTCGGTATTTTCAATCCTTTGGCGATCACATCCACATACAGTCCAGTGCCCCCGACCAGCAAAGGTATCTGCGCTTGCGCCTTGTGCATTGCCGCAACCACCGCCCTTGCCTGCTGCTGATAGGCTGCCGCCGTCAGCACCTCAGTCGGCTCGCAAATGTCAATCAGGTAATGTTTCACCTGTTTTCGATCTGCTAGCGAAGGCTTAGCCGTGCCAATGTCGAACTCTCGATAAACCTGCCGGGAATCAGCGCTTAGAATCGCCGCTGGCCACTGGCCTGCCACTGCCATCGCCAGACCCGACTTACCTGACGCGGTCGGGCCGACAACAATGATTAAATGCGGCTTAGAATAGTACAAAAGAACTTTCTTGTGAATGTCTCTGCGTAGTTGCGCCAACAGCAGAATCACGATCAAACGCGACTACTTCTACCGATCTAGAGACATCTATATATAAGGTCATATCCTTCATCAATTTTTACTTCAAAAAAAGGGGGGTTGCATCCCTGTCTTAGTTGAGGTGCTCAGACAGCTCTAAAATCGCTTTTAACGTGGATGTGCTAGAATTCATGGGCGCATTATCATTATTGTCTCTTAAAACCGCCTTAAAACGCTCGCGAAAACGATCTCTAGGACTACCGATGTAGGACGCAACGGCGACAGCTTTATAAAAAGACTGCAAACAGCTTCAGGAAAACGGTCGGCACCGACCTCAGGAGAACACGTATGGCAAATAACTACGGCGCTCAGCAGATTCAGGTACTAGAAGGGCTTGAACCTGTTAGAAAACGTCCGGGTATGTATATCGGCAGTACAGGTCCACGCGGTCTGCACCACCTAGTGTACGAGGTCGTCGATAATGCCGTCGACGAAGCTCTAGCAGGCCACTGTACTCACATCACTGCCGCGCTCAATGCCGATGGCTCAGTCACTGTAACCGATGATGGGCGAGGCATTCCCACCGATATCCACCCCACGACTGGTAAGTCGGCCCTAGAGACCGTTCTGACCGTCCTGCACGCGGGTGGTAAGTTTGGTGGCGACAGCGGCTACAAAGTATCAGGCGGACTGCACGGCGTTGGCGTTTCGGTTGTCAACGCGCTCTCTGAGTGGGTTGAGGTGACCGTGTGGCGCGAAGGCAAAATCCACACCCAAAGGTTTGAGCAGGGCAACCCGATCGGCCAGCTCAAGACTGCTAAGGGCAGCGGTAAGACAGGCACACAGGTCACCTTCAAGCCAGATCCGACCATCTTTACGCACACAGTCGAGTTCGACTACGACACAATCGCCAGACGGCTGCGCGAGCTAGCCTACTTGAACGCGGGCGTCGATATTACCTTTACCGACTATCGACTCGATCTAATCAAGTCCGACAAGCCTTTAGTATCGAACTACTTCTATGAGGGCGGCATCAAAGAGTACGTCGAATACATCAATAAGGAGAAAGAAGCGCTCCATCCTGACGTAATCTACGTCAACTCCGAAAGGAATGGCGTGCAGGTAGAGGCGGCGCTGCAGTGGTGCGGCGATGCCTTCTCTGATAACCTAATGGGCTTCGCTAACAACATTCGGACGGTAGATGGTGGCACGCACCTAGAGGGCCTAAAAGCTGTCTTGACTCGGACGATGAACGTGATTGCGCGCAAACGCAAGAAGCGCAAGGATAACGAGTCAAATATGGCGGGTGAGAATATCCGCGAAGGCTTGACCGCCGTGGTTTCGGTCAAAGTGCCTGAGCCCGAATTTGAAGGGCAGACTAAAACGAAGCTGGGTAATACCGAAGTGCGCGGTATTGTTGATTCTCTAGTCGGCGAGGCGCTCACTGAGTACCTAGACTTTAATCCTGGCGTAGCTGACGCGATTCTAGAAAAGGCAATCCAGGCGTTTAATGCGGCTGAGGCGGCGAAGAAGGCGCGCGATCTGGTACGGCGAAAGTCGGTGTTAGAGTCTTCAACTCTGCCAGGTAAGCTCTCTGACTGTGCGTCTCGCGATCCGGGCGAGTCGGAAATCTTTATTGTTGAGGGTGATTCTGCGGGCGGTAGTGCCAAGCAAGGGCGTGATCGCCGATTCCAGGCCATCCTGCCGCTGCGAGGAAAAATCCTCAATATCGAGAAAACTGACGATTCTAAAATCTACAAGAACAACGAAGTCCAATCACTGATCACTGCATTGGGGTTGGGAATCAAAGGCGAAGACTTTGCCCCTGATACTCTACGCTATCACCGCATTTGTCTAATGACAGATGCCGACGTAGACGGTGCTCACATTCGCACTTTGTTGCTGACTTTCTTCTATCGCTATCAGCGCGATCTGGTTGACCAAGGCTATATCTATATCGCCTGCCCACCGCTGTACAAGCTAGAGCGCGGGAAAAACCACACCTACTGCTACAGCGAAAAAGAGCTGCAAGACGGTATTGATGCTATGCCCACGAACGCAAAGTACAACATTCAGCGCTTCAAAGGTCTCGGTGAGATGATGCCACAGCAGCTATGGGATACGACTATGAACCCTGAGACTCGGACGCTGAAGCGAGTCGAGATCGAAGATGCGGCTGAGGCGGATCGGATCTTTACGGTTCTGATGGGCGATCGCGTGGCCCCGCGCCGCGACTTCATCGAAACCTACGGACCCAGACTGAACATGGCCGATCTAGATATCTAAAGGTTTTTATGCGCTTTCGGCTGCGATTTTTTTGCTGCAACATGAAAAAATGTTGCGAAATCTTTCGCAGGATCAAGGTGCATTCTAAGCTTTAGATCTAAGTTAGAAATCTTTAAAACACATGAGCAACAATTTAGCGACCCAGCTCCGTGAGGGCACTAAAAAAGCTCACACTATGGCAGAGAACGTCGGGTTTGTTCGATGCTTTTTGCGTGGTGTGGTAGAGAAAAAGTCTTATCGCAAGCTGGTAGGCAATTTCTACTTTATCTACTGTGCGATGGAAGAAGAGCTAGAAAAGCACAAGGATCATCCTGTCGTTTCCAAGATTTACTTCCCAGAGCTGAACCGCAAACAGAGCTTAGAAGAAGATCTTGCCTTTTACTACGGTGCTAACTGGCGCGATGAGATTCAGCTCACCAAAGCTGGTAAGCGCTACGTCAACCGTATTCGCGAGATTTCTGCGACTCAGCCCGAGCTACTAATCGCGCATTCCTACACTCGCTACCTAGGCGATCTTTCTGGTGGACAGATCCTCAAGACTATCTCGCAGCGAGCGATGAACCTATCTGGCAGCGACGGCGTTGCCTTTTACGAATTCCCCACCATTGAAGATGAGAAAACCTTCAAGAATAACTACCGGGCTTCTTTAGCCGAAGCGCCTGTGGATGACGCGATGGCTGATGCCATTGTGCAAGAGGCAAACGATGCTTTTGGTATCAACATGGAGCTTTTCAAAGAGCTAGAAGGCAACTTGATCAAAGCCGTTGGCGTCATGCTATTCAACAGTCTGACAGGCGGCAATCGTCGTGGCAGTACTGAGCTGGCGACCGAAGGCTAAGCCTGGTTTTGGATTTTTGAATATGCAATTTTGAGCCGCTACTGATGCCAGTAGCGGCTTTTTTTATAGTTACTGGATGTGATCGCAAACCCCAGTCATCTGTATCCTTGCAGGCGGCATGTACATCATCGGAGTGATTGTTTGATAAACAACTGTCGATATATGGCGTTTCCCGGATGTATTCGGGGAATGCGCGTCACTTGACCTGTTGTAACATAACGCTTCCAGCCTGGAAGCTGTACCTCAGTCAAGTGACCAACGCTATAAATAACTCGGACATCTAAAAAGTAGGTCTGCCGATTAGTTCAGAGCAAACTGAGTCAAGCCTGTAGCTAGCTTTTTCCTAAAGCGCTATGGCCAGAAGGTATTTAATCTAGAAGGTAATCAAATAAGGAGAGTCGATCTAACCATGAAAGTAGTTTGCATAGGCGGCAGCCTCAGAGAAGATTCGTACAGTATGCAGGCGCTTGGTATAGCGGCGAAGCGGCTAGAGTCGCTAGGCGCTGAGGTAACGGTTTTAGATCTTAAAGAGATGAATCTACCTTTTTGTGATGGCGGTAGTGACTATCCTGACTATCCGGATGTTGAAGTGATGCGATCGCACGTCACCGAATCCAGCGCCATAGTCATTGCCACCCCTGAATATCACGGCAGCGTCAGCGGTGTGATCAAAAACGCCCTGGACCTGATGAGCTTCGACCATCTAGAAGACAAAGTCACTGGCATGATTAGCGTGCTAGGTGGCCAGCCCAACAGCAACGCGCTCAACGATCTGCGCGTGATCATGCGGTGGGTTCACGCCTGGGTAATTCCTGAGCAGATTGCCATCGGCCAAGCCTGGAACGCCTTCGATGCCGATGGCAACTTCAAAGATGAGAAGCTATCGCAGCGACTAGACGACTTTGTCAAAAGTTTGTACGAAAATACAGAAAAGCTCAGTAGCTAGCACCATGCTATGCACCTACAGCGTTATTGACACTGAACGTCAGCTTGACTACCAGATCGTCAAAGTCTTGGTCGCCGCCGTTGATCGTATCTTCAAATCCGAAGGTATTGTCGCCAAGCAAACGGACATGATCGGCCCCATCGCTGTTTGCCCCTAGATGGGTGAAGTACACCTCTGGGTCGTTCATCGCATTGTCATCGAGTAGGTCTGCGACTATGCCGTTGCTCACAATAAAGCTAGAAAGCAGCTGATTCCCTGCAATTTGCGCGCTGTAGGTTTCGACAGTGCCGTTGTTTCCTGTCAAATCTGATATGACTTGGTTTTCGATAGCGGCCCTGATATAACCTTCATCTCCGACACTCAGCAGATTCCCGGCCTGGTCGCGAACTTGTCCCTCGGCATTTTCTACCGTAAAGAAGCCCAGCACGTTATCAAACGCCGCCTCTCGATAGACCATGACATCGGCGGTAATGTTGCCCGATACAGACCTTAGATCAATCAGTTCAGATTCTCCACCACCTTGTAAACCTGCGCCTAGAACCTCGTTATTAGCCTGCAATTCAGCCGTCAGCACCAGATCTTCAAAGTCTAAATCGCCGTTTACATCGAACCCAAGCTTGACTTTGCCATCTCCTAGCGGCTGGGCTTTCAAGATACCGCTGCTGGTTCCTGCTAACGCGTCTACAACAGACGGCCCAATCTGAAAGTTACCAGCACCTCCTCGTCTGAGGCTATCTAGAGTGCCCCCTGTAATCACACCAAACTGTAGGAAGCCATCGTCAAAGCCGAGCTGTCGAGTGACATCTAGCCCTTCGAATGTGTTTCGCTCTAAGGTCGATAGAAGACTCAAACTCTCAGCAATCAGCGCATCTAGGTAGCCTTCCTCACTAGGACCGATGCCATTTATCCGGCCTGTCTCGTCTGTAGATACCACTACCACTTCACTAAGTTGCGGTGCGTTAGCTGCATCTATAGACACTCTGAGCTGTCCACCTGCACCTGTTTTGGTGAAAAGATTGAGCAGTTGGCTAGACGTCAGCTCTAGCACACCAACTTCATTGTCATTGACATCGCTGATCTGAAGCCGGAAGCTAGCCGCCGCGTCAGGTGTGCTGCCCACTGTTGTATCGTCGACTTGCAGCGTAATGTTGTACTGGCTTTGGGTCTCAAAGTCGAGAGCAGTGCCCGCCTTGAGAAATAGCTCCCCTTCTATGACTTCAAAGATATCTGGATCGGTTGCTCTTAGAAATTCGCTGATTGCAGCTTGTATTGACGCTGAATCTAGCGACTCGAAAGTATCTGAACTAGATGTCTGTAGGAAATCAGTTACCAAGGACTCAAAGAAGTCGGTGTCTATCTTTTCTACAAAGCCAGTAGCGATCGCATCAAAGTCCTCTCGGCTAAGCCTCTCTAAAAAGTCAATATCGCGCTCGCTGAAGGTTTCGGTATCGATCGTTTCTATAAACCGATCGATAGTTTCTTCAAACAGATCAACGTCTACCGTGTTTAAGAAGTCTGTTGCTAGATCCATAAGTGAATCTAGCGTAATTGTCTCGGATGCGTCCTCGACTCTATTGAAAAGTTCGGTTGAGACTTTGTCAGAGAAATTGTCGCCTGCTGTTTCGACGAATTGAGCTGCGATCGCCTCGAATAGCTCACCATCTAGTGTCGCCAGCGTTGTCAAATCAAACACCTCTAGCGCTACGCTAGGCAAGACGCGAATAATCTCAGCATTCGCAGCTTCAAATAGCTCTGCATAGCGACTAATAATGCTTAATATGTTGACACCGACCTCATCAGCATCCGTAACAATTACATCTGCAAGCTTGATCGCTTGACTGGTGTCTACGCTCTCACTTAGCGAGGTAAGAATGGGCTCGATAGTGACACTTGGCGGTTCGTTTCCATCAGCTGGCGGTAGCACAGCAACCGCTTCTACCGCCCCGATGTCCACCAAATCGTTTGAGACCCGGCCGAATCCACGCTGGTCAGTTGTGATCGCCTCGGTCAGGTCGCCATCCCCATCAAGGTCGTTGCTATCAGCTGGTAGTAGACTGTTGCTGCCTTTATTGATGACTGGACTATTCTCGGCAGGTAGATGCGTTTGGGTGAACCCACCGTTATCGGCTAAGTCGCCTAGAAGCGGGTCAATCGGGTTTGTGCTTGTCCCAACCTGGTCGTTATCAACCGCATTGACGAAGCCCGTAGCACTACTGCCATTTCCAATCAAGTTGAACCCATCACTACGACTAGTCACGCTGCCGAAGAGATTATCATTATTAAAATCTGAGTCTCTGTGATTATCAGCGACAATGCTATTGGCCATAGCAATATCACCAAAGTTATGAATCCCCGAATTAAGCAGTGCCGAGTTTTGAGCGACCGTACTGTTGATCAAAGTGATGCTGGCAGCGTTGCGAGTAAGAATGTCGATAGTGTTGAGGATGCCGCCAGCACTTTGCTCTCCGGTATTGCCGCTAACAGTCGTATTAATGAGCGATAGCTCACCATCATTGCGGATAGCGCCACCGTTGAGCGCCTGATTACCGCTGAAAGTAGTGTTGAGGATGGTGGCCGTGGCATTTATCGTATTAATCAGGCCGCCGCCACCGCTCGTGTTGATTGCACTGTTGCTGGTATTGGCACCTGCTGCCGAGTTATCTGCGATCGCACTATTGATAATCAGCAGCTCACCATCATTCCGAATCCCACCCCCATCATCAATAGAACGGTTATCTCGAACGATTGTGTTTTTGATCGTCAGAC
This sequence comes from Cyanobacteria bacterium P01_D01_bin.1, assembly GCA_039111275.1. GTDB lineage: Bacteria > Cyanobacteriota > Cyanobacteriia > Phormidesmidales > Phormidesmidaceae > Phormidesmis. The sequence continues at coordinate 45,890 of JBCCOH010000028.1, forward strand.
TTTGTTTGTTGTATATGCCACCGCCGTCGTCGCTTCCATTCGAGCCTTCAGTATTACCGCCCTGAATAATCATGCCGTTGAGTTCAGCCGTTTCATTGGTGTCACTAAAGACGACTTGATAGCTGTTGTCGCTCTCATCATCCGCGACACCAATATCACCACTCAAGATGGTTCGGTTCGTTTGCCAGTCACGGTCTGACAGGCTATCTTCTGTTCCATCGAATCCACCATAGATAGTCACGCCAGCATTGATTTCAAAAGAGTCACTGCGATTAGTACCTGGTAAATAAACCCCTTTTGCCACCCAAATTTCGTCACCCGTTTCGGCATTACTTAGCGCGGTGCTAAGGGACTGGTAGGCCGCATCCCAAGAACTACCATCATTGCTACCAACTGAGTTGAGATCGACGAACAGAGTACTCAAGACCTATTGACCCGCGCGTAAGTGTAATATCAAGTTTGCCTATTTTGTCTAGCAAACTCGCTATGTATAAACGCGGGGAAGAGACACCACTTTTACTAAAAGCTTCCAATGCACAGCAAAAGCCCCCGGCTCGATAGTCGAGTCAGGGGCCTAAGAGAAACACTGTGATTAGCCAGTAAAGACTAAAACTTACAGCGCGTTACCACGAGGAAGCACTTCCTCAGGGAATACAAATTTCTCATGTGGCTGGTCCTGAGGACTTAGCCACGCACGAATGCCTTCGTTCAACAAGATGTTCTTGGTGTAGAAGGTCTCAAACTCTGGGTCTTCCGCTGCGCGAATCTCCTGCGACACGAAGTCG
>JBCCOH010000029.1:0-46038 GCA_039111275.1 Cyanobacteria bacterium P01_D01_bin.1
CTGATCATCATCGTACCCTTGTTTTCAACTGGTTAGGGTGACGATACATGGCTCTGGGCTTTGCCGCAGAGCTTTTTGTTTGACGTGCTTATTGATACATCCTGAACGAGCCCTTTTTGTCCCGCATTAAGTTGCTACCCTGGAAGTGAAAGGGTTGATTCACTTGGATACGCTAATCGATGTCGAGGCGGATAGCTGTATTGGATAGCTATATCGGATAGCTAATGGTGAACTAGCCGCTTTTGTCAGCCTGAGTGAGCAGCCACTGATTGAATAGCTCGACTGACTGTTTTACTTTCTCGAAAGTAGTCGCCATCTGCCTAGCCATCTCTAGCACCGTCTCATCGTTTAGATCAGTGTTGTACAAATGACGCACGCGATGTCGGAACCGTCTGTATACCTCTAGCTGATCTTGTAGTGAGACGTCTACCCATAGTGGCGGACGGCCTCTTCTTCCAGGTTCTGATACTTGGTCTAGTAGCATTTGATGCCAACTTTCCCCCTCTGGCAACCCATCATCCAAGTTAACTGCTACGCGCTCTGATATCCTTTCACAACCTGAATAGAAGTCTTCTGCATAAGAGGCTAGCGCAGGCGTTAGCAATATCTTAGAAGCTGTTCTAGCTTCAGCTAGTGCTTCTTGCACGATGCCGACTGTTTTCTCGATTGCATGTAGCTCGTCTTCTAATCGAATTTTCGTATTTAGAAAGATATTTTCAGGTATAGGTGTCATTTTTAATATGCGATCGCGTACCCTTTCATCAGCTTTCTCGATCGCCACTAGATCAAACGACAGCCAACCAGGAACAATGCCTTCTAATCGCCCGTAGGCATCCCAAATCGAATCTTGCGAAATGCCGCGAACGGCCAAGTCTAGATCAGAACGACTATGCCAAGGAGTATCACCTCGCAAAGAACCAAACACAATGACTTCTGTTGCATCAAACTCTTTTTCTAAAATTTGCTTGCACTGTTCGGCAGCAGCTAGTGCCGCCTGATGCCGAGCTTCTACAGAAGCAGGTGCCGATGAGGCAAACGTTATTGCAGTCGGATTGGAAATGAAGGAAGACATCTTTGGTTAAAGAAGATGTGGTTGAAGAAGATAGTACAGACCTGAGTGGTACAAATTTGTCACTCAATTTCTGTTGTAAAAGGCAGCCGCATATACATGCTATTTGGATCGTTTAAACTTTCTAACAGCGTGAATTCTTCTCGTAGTTTTAGCAGCTGATCGGTTAGTGCGTCTCTGTTCCACGGTAGGCGAGTTACCATGTCTGCGCCGAATATGCTATCGAATAGCTGCTCTTCAAACGAAGGGAGACGGGGATATTCTTCTACTTTGAATTCTTCTATTTCGGCGGTTTCGGCAGCTAGTGCTATAGCATCGCCCAATCCCCCAATCTCATCTACTAGGTTCGCTCGAATGGCTTCTGCTCCAGTCCACACCCGGCCCTGCGCTACCTGGCCGACTCGTGCCAAAGAAATATCTCGTCCATCGGCCACAATATTTGTGAATCGATCGTAGAGCGTATCGACATATTCTTGCTGTACCCTCAGCTCAGGCTCTGACTTTGGCCGACTAACGGTCTCCATGCCAGCTAGCTGCGCTGTTTTGACGCCGTCCCAGGTAATGCCGTTTTTATTGGCGATTTCTTGAAAATTGAGCAGCAGCCCGTACACACCGATCGAGCCAGTGATTGTAGTCGAAGAGGCTACAATCTTTGCACCCGGTGCAGCAATCATATAGCCACCTGAGGCAGCATAGTCGCCCATCGAGACAATTAGCGGCTTTTCGGCAGCTAGCAGTCCGACCTCATTGGCAATAATCTCTGAGGCCGTCGCGCTGCCGCCAGGACTATTCACCCGCAGCACCACTGCCTTGATGTCATCATCCTTACGCATGTCTCGCAGCGTTGCGGCCAGTCCTTCTGAGGTGATACTACCGGGCACTACGCCCTCACCGACGATGATGTTACCTTCGGCGTAGACAACTGCGATCGCCTCGTCTGCACTATCAAAGCCACGGTCCATGGCTACAGATCTGGCGTAGTCGCTTAACGCCACGTTCGGGAACTCAGGCTCGTTGGCGTCTTCCCAACTTTCCTCAGAGGCATCCGCTTCGGACTGTTCCTCCGATTGGCCGCTTAGCGTTTCTAGCTCAGCTAGCATCTCGGGATAAAAGCCTAGTCGATCGACTAGGCCAGATTCTAGCGCCTGCTCTGGCTCGATCAAGCCAACCTGATCGGCAAAGGTCTGCATCTGCGTGGGGGTTACCTTGCGATCGCTTGTCACCGTCTCCAAAAAATCTTGCCACAGTCCGCTGAGCAAAATTTCAGTTTGCTGCTTTTCTTCGGGGCTGCTCTCAGACCGCGTGAACGGCTCTACCGCCGACTTGTATCGGCCAGCGCGGATTACCTGAACACCCACACCGTACTTCTTTAGCGCATTGCCCAGAAACTGAGTCTCAGAGCGAAAGCCATTGATCTCTAGCAGGCCAACGGGCGCTAGCAGCAGGTCGTCTGCCACCGACATCATGTAGTAGTCTCGCTCTTGTAAGCTGTTGCTGTAGGCCAAGATTGGCTTGCCAGACTCCTTAAATTCGCTTAGTGCCTGACGCATTTCCTTTAATGTGGCAAGTCCTTCGGCAGGAACGCCAGTCAGATAAATTCCTGAGATGCGATCATCATCGGCGGCGGCTTCAATCGCTTGGAGCGCATCGTATAGAGAGATCGAAGGCTCAACCCCATAGAAGGATTCATCCAACAATCCGCCAGAATTCGATACCGCGCCATCGATAATATCAGTTGCCAGATCAAACATCAGCACCGACTGATCTTCGATCTCGGCCTCCGGCTCGGATCCGCTAGACACCAGCAGGACGCTCACCAACCCAAACGCCCCGATCCCCAGCAACAAGATCAGACTAAAAAGTCCTACCAGAGTCCCTACGGCACTGGCAGCCGCAACCTTAAAAAAATCTCGCATAGATCGTCTGCTTCGCAAAAGACATCAATAGCACAGTTGGATCTAGATGATCCCTGCCGGACTATTTACCGGAACATGCCGAATCAATAGTCTAAGCCGATTATTTCCATAATAACGAAACCAATCAGTTTGATTTAATCAACCCCCCGCCGCCGTTCATCGTTCATACTTCCTCTATTACGCCTGGTCGCCGCAGTGATCGCAGCGACTCACTCCCCGTACAAAAGAGCACCGTTGTCAGCTCAGCAATCAGCGCCTCGCTCAGCTCTGCTAGCGCTGCCTCCGACTGACTCGCCGCCTGCAAAAATGGCAGCGCCATGCCCACTAGATCAGCGCCTAGTGCGATCGCCTTTGCCGCCTGTAACCCGTCGCGCAACCCACCCGAAGCGATCAAAGGCACCTTCTCTAAGGACGATTTCGAGCGAATACTCGTCAGGCAATTGGCCGTCGGGATGCCCCAGTCAGCAAAGGTGTTGCCCAGCCGCCGCTGCTTGGCATCTTTGGCCCGTTCGCTCTCGACCCTAGCCCAGGACGTACCTCCCGCGCCAGCCACATCAATTGCCGCTACGCCTGATTCGACTAGCCGCCGCGCCATCACTGCCGAGATACCGTTGCCCACTTCCTTGGCGATAATCGGCACTGGCAGCACCTTGGCTAGCTGCTCGATTTTGACGAATAGACCCCTAAAGTTCACATCGCCCTCAGTCTGGACGGCCTCTTGCAGCGGGTTGATATGCAAAATTAGCGCGTCTGCTTCTAGCGCATCTACCGCCTTTCGGCACTGGTCGATGCCATAGTCATAGTTCAGCTGGACAGCGCCCAAGTTGGCAAACAGCAGCGCATCCGGTGCATACTGACGTACCGAAAACGTGCCTGTCAGATCTGGATTTTCTACCGCGACCCGCTGCGAGCCAACGCCCATTGCCAGGCCAAACCGCTGAGCAGTTTTTGCCAGTCGCTGGTTGATTAGCCGCGCCTGCTCTGTGCCGCCCGTCATCGAAGAAATCAGTAGCGGCGTGGCGATCGCCTTACCCAAAAAAGTCGACTTGCAGTCGATTTCATCGCGGTTTAGCTCTGGCAGGCAGCAGTGCGTGAAGCGATAGCGCTCGAAGCCATTAGTGATGCGGTGGCTCTGAACATCTTCATCCAAGCAGATGCGGAGGTGATCGGCCTTTCTTCCTTGAGTTTGGTGAGCGGCTTGCTGGGCGGTATGGCTATCGGTAGTTTGCTTGTGGGCGGATTGCTTATTGGAAGCGTCAGAGTCGACGAAGGGAGGTGAACTCACAAGAAGGGGCCCATAAGAAGAGGGCCATGAGACGATTGGAAATAGTTTAGGATATTGCCGCCTACGCGCCGCAAGGGCAATCGCACATAACGTAACGCGCCAGTTTAATCCGCCTGATTTGGCACCCTCAATTTGGTCTAGTCAACTCCACTACATCTCGTCCGTCAACCGATTCTAGAAATACCTTCACCGACTCATCACTCGATGTCGGCAGCTGTTTACCGACAAAGTCAGGATGAATCGGCACCTGCCGATGCCCTCGGTCAATCAACACAGCCAAACGAACCGCGCCTGGCCTGCCATAGTCATGAACTGCGTTTAGCGCCGCCCGCACCGTCCGACCGCTATAGATCACATCGTCGACTAGCACTACCGTCTTCCCGGTCAAGTCGAATGGGATCACCGTCTTGGCCGGAGCCCTGACGCCAATCTTATCGAGATCGTCCCGGTAGAACGTAATATCTAGCGCCCCGACTGGCACCGCGACCGATTCTAGTCGTCTAATTTGTTCCATCAGCGACTCGGCTAGCGGCACGCCACGGGTATGAATGCCCAGTAATATCAAATCGCTCAAATCGCCAGAGCGCTCCACAATCTCTGACGCCAGTCGGTTTAGCGTGCGGCGCAGCTCCTCTGCGGACAAAATATCAACTACTTTTTGAGCCATGAGCCTCACCTGATTATTCAACAGCCTAGAAGACAGTTACTAAAGCAACATTGATCTGACCTAATAGTTGCTCCTCAAAGTGTTCTTTCATACGGACTTCTATCTTTAGACCACAAACTTTAGACCACAAAGCTGGCACCTTCACCCTGAGCCGCCTGCCAGCTACGGGCATCGTAATAGAGATCTTCTAGCGTAATGCTGTGGAACGCCTCTTGTAGCTTCTGGTTTAGTCGGTTCCACAGCATCGATGTCACCCAGTCCTCGGCCTGGGACTGAGTGGACACGTCGGCCGACTGCATGGTGATAGAGCTCGCTGACTCACCGACAGCTTCTAGGATTTGGCCTAGCGAGATTTGGGCGGGCGGTTTGGCCAGACAATAGCCACCTTGCGGTCCCCGGACAGAATTGATAAGGTGCGATCGCCTCAGCTCAATCAGCAGTTTTTCTAGGTAGGGTGCAGGTAGCTGCTGACGCTCAGCAATCTGCCGCACAGAAGAGAGCGATCCAGTTGGCTGAAGACTTAGATCTAGTAGCGCTTTTACGCTGTAGTGTCCACGGGTAGTCAGCTTCATGAACGCAGATCACCTGCGAGGAGATCGAGATCAAAGAGGACTCTAAAAGATTTTTTACCGTTCAAACCAAACTTTCTACAGGTGCGAAGTGGACTATTTCTACTCATAGCTATAAGCTGCTTGAATCGATCTCACATGACAGCAATGCAGCGCTTTTTGCTAGTAACTATAGTCGGTTTCTTATGACATTTACACCCGCTTTAAATTATGGTTTTATGGATAAAGTTATAAGAATAGAAGGTTACCCATAAAACATTGCTATACACAAAGTGCTGCCGTAGCTTCTAGAAGGCTGTTTCTTTAGACCGCCTTAAACGGACTCGGATATAGTCAGGGTCATCACTTTCTGTAGACCTGTTAGCTAGTAGAGACAATAACTAACTCTAGCCGCGCTTGTTGCTCACTACCTCATTCGTCCATTTATAAAGAATCAGCCACACATACACATGGCCAGCAACCCAGATTCAGATGCTCTCACCGGAAAAGAACTGCTCAAGAAAGTGAAAGAGTTAGAGCATCTATCAAGAGAAGAGAAAGCAAAAACCTGTGGCTACTACAGCATTACAAAAAGTGGTGTGACCCGCGTCAATATGATGAAATTCTTAAACGCACTGATCGAGGCGGAAGGAATTCAAATTGACAGTACGCAAACTGGCACAGGTAGAGGCGGACGCAGTGCAAGCTATCGCATTACTGTCCAGTCCAACGGCAATTTGCTAATCGGATCTGCCTACACCAAACAGATGGGATTACAGCCTGGTGACGAGTTCGAGATCTCGTTAGGACGAAAGCACATAAAGCTCAAGCAGCTCGGTCAAGAAAACGACATCGAAGAGTAATTTTCTTTCTACCTAGGTTTTTTCTGTTTTGCGATTTACCTTTCTCTAATCTGTTGTCTACAAAAAGATAAGAAGCTCCTTGAGTATTCACTGTAATTAGCTATTCGACGATATCAATTTATAGAGTTGGTAGCGGTAGATAGCACCGTGCCGTTGCGCTGGCTACTGGGCTGAAATTCTTTGAGCCTGCTCTGGCGCGCTTCGATGACTGCACCGAGCTGCTGGGCGAAGCGAGGAGCGCGGTTGAGCATTTTTTGCACGGCTTCGACTTCTAGAATCAAGACTTCTAGATCTTCGGTAGCGGTGACTGTCATCGGTGTGGGTTCGTTGGCTAGAACGGCAGAGTAGCCGAAGAAATCACCTCTGGTCATTTCGGCAACGGTGTATTTTTTGCCTTTTGGGTCTTGGAAGTAGGCGATCGCACTCCCCGCCAGCACAAAATGTAGCTTCACATTCTGCTGATCTTGCACAATCGGCGACTCGCCTGTTCCAAAGTGACCAAAGCTCGCCTGAGTTGCAATTTCCTCTAGTACGCCTTCTTCTATCACTGCTAGCGTCGGTAGAGACTTCATATAGAGAGCGAGCCGTCGTAACGTCTCACCTTGGTCTACTCGTGGCACCTGATGGTGATACACATCGCGAATCGGAAACGGAATCGACAGTCCGTTGCGCCTCGCCGCGTACCAGATTCGCGTCACAAACTCATCTCTAACGGCAGGCACTAGCGCGTAGTCTTCTAGAAACAGCCGCACCCGGTAAGCAATAGAAAAGTCGTCATAAGAAATTGTCTGAACAATTGGGGCTGGGTGCTCCAGCACGCCATTTGTCCCCAGCGCGGTCTTCCGCATGACCTGCTTGACCTGATTGGGTGGATCGTCATAAGAAAAACCAATATCGACTGGCTCAACATGACGAGGCTGTGGTCTGTTGTAGTTGCGAATGACCGCCTGAGACAGCACAGAGTTTGGGACTACCAGCAGCTCTAGCTCTCTAGTTACAATATGCACAGAACGCCAGTTTACCTCGGTTACCTTGCCGGTATTGCCGTCTATTTCTAGCCAGTCGCCGATCTGAAAAGGCTTTTCAAACAGTAGCGCCATTCCTGAAATCAGATTGCCCAGGGTATCTTGCAGCGCAAAACCAATTACGACCCCGCCGATGCCCAGTGCAGCGACTAAGCCGCCTAGATCTTGGCCAAACACTTCGCGCAGCACCAGCGCGGCACCCACTGTGATCAAAAACAGCCGTAGCAGATCGCGAAATAGCTTGGGTATCTGCGCCTGCCATGACTGCGGCTTTGCCCCCGTAAAGAGCAACACATTGGCAAATGAGACCGCTACAGCAATTAGAGCGACCCAGGCTAGCGTTTCAAGAATCTTGATAGAGACCCAGTCATCGTCAAACTCCAAGACCCGAGTCAATAGAAAAAATAGCGCTGAGAGCGGAAAGACAAAGTTTCGCAGCTCTCTGACTACTTTCACCATCGGGTGATTCCGCCTGTCTAGCTGCAAGATCAGCTCACTGACTAGCAGCATCAAGACTGGAAACCCCAGCATCATGCCCAGCCCCCACTGCAGCCAATCATCCGAAAGCCAGTCATCCGAGAGCGATACAGTCATAGTCGTTGGCGTATTTCCTATATGCTTGCGATTGTGTATCCGCTATGACTCTTGCGTCTGCGGTTCGACTCTAAAGATGGGTAGGTGCTTTTGTCTAGTCTGGATGCTGGGCATCGGCTCAAACTTGTACAGGTCGCCTAGACTAGCGGCTACAGACTCGCTGACGTAGATGCTGTTGGGCTCAGCTACCGCCTGAACGTAGTAAGCTGTTGCCACCGTATCGCCCCACAGATCATAGATTAGGCGCTGCGATCCTACTGTTCCAGCGATCACACTGCCCGAGTGAATCCCTACTCTGACTTTTAGATCAGTTTCCCATTCCCGGTTGATCTGGGCCGCAATCTGAATCGATTCTATGGCAAAGTCGATCACGCGCTTGGTGTGGTCTAGCCGGGGGATTGACAGGCCGCTGACGGCTAGATATTCACTACCCGTAGTTTTTATTTTCTCGACACCATAGCGCTTGGTCGACTCGTCTAGGGCCTTGACTAGCTCGTTTAGAATCTCAACTGCTTTTGTGGGCTTTAGCGTTTCGATTAATCGCTGAAAGTTGAATACGTTAACAAAGATAACCGTTACATTTTCTGCCTCATCGGCAATCAGCGTTTGCCCTTTCCTCAGGCGCTTGGCGACTGTAGCTGGAAACATGTTCAGCAGCAGCGCTTCGGTTTCTTGTGTCTTTTGTAGAACGAGAGCGCTGGTTGTTCGATTCTTCTTCACCATGTGATTAAAGGCTCTACCGAGTTCACCGAGCTCATCGTCTGCGGATATCTCTACCGATACTGCTTCATCCCCTTGGGCTATGCGGCAGAAGCCTTCAGTCAGCTTGCTAACGGGCCTGAGAAAAGCGCTGGCTAGCCACAGAGAAGCCAGCGTAATCAAAAAGACCAAGCCAGCTGCTGAGATCAAGACGCGTCTAGCAAAAACAGTAATTGGCGCAAAAATTTCAGCTTCTTCAATTTCTGAAACAATCACCCAGTCGACGCCTCGAATATCTAGAGGGGCATAGGCGCTAAGGACGGCTTTGCCTAGATAGTTGGTTACCGTATCAATGCCAGACTGTCCGGCTTGAGCGGTGGCAATCCCCTCATGATTGACTGTTTGAGTGAGAATAGCGGTTTCTACCTGTCTGATTCGCTCGCTTTGTTTTCTGTTTGTTTGGGCAGCGTCTGTCTGATCTGTTGTGATTCCTCCCTGAAGAGGCTCCGCTAACGCAGCAAAATACGCATCAGGATCTTCTAGACGAACCCGAGAATCCGAACGCATTGTCAGGTCTTCCCCCACCAAGAAAGTCTCACCTGTTTCACCTAGGCCATCATCATGCCAGCGTTGGTTGCCTGTCATCACTCGGTTAATTTCGTCTACCGAAAGCTGTATGGCCAGTACGCCGATGAGCTCTATCCCATCGTAGATAGGCGTTGCCATGAACGCAGCAGGCGAGTTGTACGATGGCACATAGAATTCAAAGTCCACCATCGTGACATAGCCGCTGTTTTGTCTTTGCGCATCTTTATACGCTGCTGCCAAATTAGAGTTAGGCGTAGTCCCGAAAGTCAAGCTGGTAGCAAAATCAGTCTCTTTCTCAACTGAATAGACGATATTTCCCTGATTACTGATCAAGAATAGGTCGTAGTAGCCCAGCTCTTTGATGGCTTCTTTAAATATCGGATGATACTGTCTGTGGGCTCTGTTGTATGCTGTGTCATCACCGGATGCGGTTTCAATAGGTCCATCGAACTCTTCTTTCTCACCGATGGGGTTAGGATTTTGGACAATGTATTCAGACTGTAGATAGCGAGACACAATCGAGGAGGGCAGATAGATATCAGAATCAACGGCGCTGCCTGTTCTATCGATTAGAGCAGGGGCAAACTCATCACGATAAAAGCTGCGCAGTCCGTTGACTCGCTCGGCATCGATAGCGTCTGATTCTCCTAAGACCGAATCGTACCCAGCTATAAAACTCTTCATTGCCTCTATAGTGCTGGGATTGCGGCCATAGACTTGAACCTCGTTGCGCAGCGTTCGAAAATAGTCTTCTATCTGGCCAGCTTTAGCAGAACGCAGCCCTGTGAGCTGTTTTTCAAAGCTATCAGCAAGTGCACTTTGGCCGCTGCGATAGCCTTCGTAAGCGATCACCACAATAGAGCCAATACTCACCGCTAACAGCATTGACATTAGCTTTGATTGAATGCTCAAACGGTTGAAACTGCGCACACAAAACCTCTCTGACAGTAGCTTACTGATTTGTCAGATATTTTAGACAGCTATCAGGAACCAGTCGGCATTTTCCGCTGAGTGTATCTGCGGTTTTGATCCAGAACGCTTTGGTGGTGCGATCGCCCTCCACCAGATCAAACTGCTCGTCTAGCTGATAAAACGCCCTATCTACAAACCGAGCGCGAAACAGCTGCACTAGCTCATGTTTGGGCTTGCCATTGAGCGTAAAAATATTATCCAGACAGCCCAAATATTCAACGTCCGTCAGCTCAGCTTTGATCTCCTCTTGAAATTCACGCACCAGGGCGGCTGCGCTGGTCTCCCCAAAATCTATGCCACCGCCCAGAAATCGATAAAACCTTTCCTCTGTGACTCGATCTCGCCCCCGGCTGACAAAAATATGGCCTTGGTGCTCTATTAGCCCCAAAGCGATCGGTCGAATGCGTTTACTCATAACTATCTGGACTAATTGTCTGAACTAATCTGGGAAAGCTGCTTCTGGATTCTCGTGAGGCGTAGGCCAGTCTTCGTTTTCGCCCCCGATGATAATCTGACGAATTTCGACGTAGTCTTTGCTGAACTGGCGCACGGTATTGATAAGAATATCCAGGGCGATCGCATCCGTCGTCCCCAGATCAAACCAGCAGCGACCCCACAGCCCTTTAAACTCCACCTCAGACATGTTGTGCATCAGCGAGAGCAGTGACTCCTCAGACGAATCCTCATCATAGTCAAAGTAGCTAATATCAACGCCCGTCTCCTGCACTTGAAGATTCTCGGCATTGAACCCTCCCAATTTCCCCATAAAATACCAAGAAGTAAAAATCTCCTCTACATACTGCTGCTCAGCTATAGACGGAACCGTCTCAAACTCCAGCCAAATCCACAGATTAAAAAAATCACACTCACGAAACCCAACCCGCACAGCACTACTCCTACACATCAAACCATTAGCACTATAGATTAAAGTCAGCAGCTTGCTTCTTCACTTCATCATTCAGCGTTCATCCCTCGTCCTTCCTCTTCATGCTTCATCTTCGCGACGTCGGCTACCATCCCACCGTCACCCCCATCCCCATCCTCAAGGAGATTTCCTTCGATCTTGCGCCTAAACAGCTCGGTCTAATTGTCGGACCCAGCGGATCGGGCAAAAGTACGCTGCTCGAAATTCTTTCGGGACTGGCAGCGCCGACCAGTGGTCAAATTTTCTGGCGAGAGAAGCCGCTGCTTCCTGAGGCTCTTCAGCAGATAGGCGGCCTGGTTTTTCAGTTTCCCGAGCGTCACTTTTGCGGTCACACCGTATTTGAAGAACTCGGTCTAGGTCACCACCCAAAGCTCAGCGCCGATCGCGTTTACGAAGCCCTCACAGCGGTCGGACTCGACCATCTCTCGCTACAAGCCTCACCACAGCAGCTTAGCGGCGGTCAGCAAAGGCGGCTAGCGCTAGCCGTCCAGCTCATCCGCAAACCCTACCTACTGTTATTAGACGAACCTACCGCCGGACTCGACTGGTCCATGCGTCAGCAGCTCGTCAGCTTGCTCGCCGAACTCAAACAGGAATGGAGCCTGCTGATCGTCTCCCACGACGCTGAGGATTTAGTCGACATCGCCGACTACTGCTGGAGCATCGATCACGGTCAGCTCTCTAGCGCCGACCCCGGCACCTTTCGCCGCCTATGCTATTCTGCTTCTGATGAAGAACACCCTTCCAACCCATCTTAAGCTCTGGCAGTCCACGTTGAACTGGCAGCCCAGCATCGAGCAACAGCAGCTATTCCAGACTCTTTATGAGCAGATACTAGTAGGCAACCAACAGCTCAATCTGACTCGCCTCACAGAACCCGAAGAATTCTGGGAAAAGCACCTTTGGGACTCACTCAGTGGGATAGCTCCCTGGCTGTTCGAGACAGCAGAGACAAGCAGGGAACAAAGTGAAGCGGTCGAAGCGGGAGCTGATACCGAGATTAGCGCCCAGACTAACAAAGCCCAGACTAATAAAGCCGAGTCGAATTCGGATGCCAACGAGCCGCCGCTTAGAATAATCGACATCGGTACTGGCGGTGGGTTTCCAGGTATACCCGCTGCGATCGCCCTCCCCACCGACGTTGACCTCACCCTCCTCGACGCCACCCGCAAAAAAATATTCTTCCTACAAACCCTCTGCCACCAGCTTGGCATCAAAGCTAACTGCATAGCCGACCGCGCCGAAGCCCTAGCCAGAGACCCCAACCACCGAGAAACCTACGACCTCGCCCTGGTCCGCGCAGTCGGCTCTGCGGCCACCTGCGCCGAGTACGCGATGCCCTTCCTCAAAGTCGGCGGACAGCTCGTGCTCTATCGCGGTCAGTGGACTCCTGAAGAAACCGAAGCCTTGATTCCTGTGATAGAGCTGCTTGGCGGCGAACTGACCGACCTACAGAGCTGGCAAACTCCCCTCACCCACGGCAGTCGGCACTGCCTATTTATCTACAAAGAACAACCAATCCACCCAGACTTTCCCCGAGCAATTGGCGTTCCTAGCAAGTCACCTTTGACTTAGCCCTGATTCTTGATGGTCATTACTTCTACTATCTTCAGCGCCAGCTCGTCTGGAATCGCGAGCATCTGACACAGATCGTCTAAAAAGCCCTGCTCCTCTCTAGAAACAATGCCATCGGCAAATACCAAATCGACGGCTAGGGCAAAGGCGGTCGGTGCAAGCTTGGGAGGAAGCGCTGCTTTCGCACTTTTGACTAGTGTGATCGGACCGTGCTTCTCTAAGCACTCCATTAGGTAGCTGCGGATACGACCGAAAGCTTCCTCACTGGTGTCTTTGAACAGCTGCATCCGACTGAGCAGTAGCATCATTTCTTCATTTTCCGCTTCAGAAACGTAGCCATCCGAGGCGATCGCGACTAGACAAATTGCAGTCACTGCTTCTACAGCATTCATTGCTACTTTAGTTTCACTCACCGTCCCAAACACAGCGTTCAAAATACCCATAGACTCCGCCCTCTAGCAGTGTTATCTCTCCACCATTGTTGACAGACCAAACCGCTTTCTATCCATAGAAATATACGCAAAAAGGGAGAAACCCCGTAGGGGCATTACATTCAATACTCCTACGGGGTTTCTCATGTGATGGGACTAGGCGTTTGTGGTGGGACTAAACGTTCTGACGCATTTCAGACTCTAGCTGTTCGAGCAGCGCTTGATTGCCTTTCTGCTTGGCAATCTCGATGCGGTGCTGTAGCGATCGCGCAATATTCTGCTGATGTAGCACACTCGATTCTTTTAGTAGCGTGCGTCTAGCTTGCGCAGCAGAGCTGTTGCCCATCAGCTTGCTTGCTAGGTTTGCCATAGCGCTCTTGCCAGGGGTGCGATCGCCTAGCTGCTGGATTTCTCCTGTGCGAGTCGTCTGGTAGGCAACGCCTCGATAAGTCAAGCGTTCTGCGGGTTGAGGGATCGGCACGTGGCGGGCATAGGCATAGTGGGAAGTTTGGCCTCTGTACTGGCCTGTTGTCTCACTGAGCGTAGTCTCTAAAACAACAGGGTTGTAGTCGTATTCGACACCGCGATAAGTCAGTTTCATTCTCTGTCGTTCCTTAAAAAATTAGCGTGGTTGGGTTAGGAACGCGTTCCTTCAGGTTCAATGGGAGCATACGAACCCTACTTCCGTCTCAAACTATCCCCAGCGAGGACGTGAGATGAACGAACTTAGATTTTTGTTTCTGTATCTATTTTTACAGTTCAATCTTGTAAATAACAAGCTGGCATGACATACGGATATCCGATTCATATTCTTTGAATCTCGGTTGTAGAGGGCGATTGACTCAAGATTACAAATTTTTATCGCGCAAATTCTTAACAAGAAGACAAACTAAGACACATTCAGAAAACTTACTGATTTCCCTCCGGCATTTTTACATGCGCTTTTTGTGTTGAGTGGATGAATCTCTGCTTTAGTTCGGCTGTCCGCGACCACAACCAGTCGGTTGTCTTTAGAATAGAGACCCATGACCGCTTATTTGGTCCCCTTGTCGATCTCGGTAGACTCTCTCATTGCATGCAGTGCATTATTAATCGGCGATCGCAATTTTCCGCCAGTCATCGCTACTGGCTGCCCGAACTGAGCCCAGCAGAAAATCTTCAGCGTTTTGGCAAGTGCGCTCGCAAGCCAGGGCACGGTCACAACTATGTGCTCAATGTCTCGCTCTCTGGTGAGCTAGACCCTTATGGCATGGTGCTAAACCTGACAGAGGCCAAAGCCATTATTCATAGGGAAATCATTGATGCACTTGATTTCTCCTATCTCAATGATGTCTGGCCAGAATTCAGCCAAACACTCCCGACTACCGAGCATATTGCCCGAGTAGTTTGGCAGCGCTTGAGTGCTTACCTACCCATTGTCAACATCCAGCTATTCGAGACGCCGGAGCTTTGGGCTGATTACACAGGAAATGGAATGGAAGCTTATCTGACGGTCTCTGACCACTTTAGTGCGGCTCATCGGCTAGCACTGTCGCAATTGAGTGAGGCGGAGAATCGGCAAATATATGGCAAATGCGCTAGTCCTAATGGGCACGGTCACAACTATCAATTAGAAGTAACTGTCAAAGGAGAAATCAATGATCGCACAGGCATGATTGTTGATCTAGTGGATTTGAAAAGTGCGATCGCCCACCACGTGATCGAGAGATTCGACCACACCTTTCTCAACAAAGATATTCCCTACTTCGCTGACGTTGTCCCTACTGCCGAGAATATCGTCCTGCATATTTGCCACTTGCTCCGCCAGCCCGTTGCCGACATCGGAGCGACTCTGCACAAGGTCAAATTAATCGAAAGCCAGAACAACTCGGCTGAAGTACTGGTCAATGCCGAACCTCTCCCTAACCCCGCCGTCGAAGTAGGCGAGCTAGCTAGAGTCTAGTAGATAGCACCGACATGGGTTACCATGCGCAGGTGCCTTTGTATACCAGATATAAATTGAGATAAGAAAACCTTACTTTGAAGCGATGGTCCGTGAAGATTGTTAAGTATCTTTACCACATCCGAACTTAGTCACTGCTGAAAAGTCTCTCTGTTAAAGAGTCTCACCATTCTCGACTACTCACCTTTTCAGCTCTGAAGGTCACGCTGTGCTAGGCAAACATTTCATTAACTTAACTATTTTTGGCCTGCTTCTATCCACAGTAGGCTGTAGTTTCATCCGCATTGAGCGGCTTTTTATTCCCTCGACGGCAGCCGAAGGCGACGGCGTCATTATTTTGACAGACGTAGATTTTGACCCAGCGTCTCTCATGCCCGAGACTCAGCCCATAGCCGAATACTTAGGCAAGAACCTAAGAAAAGCGGGAATTTCCAGCAGTGAAGTCAATATCGCGCCCGATGTCGACACTGTGGCTGAGTGGATGAACTCAGGTGAGGTCAATCTTTACTTTGACAGCGTCTATCCAGCACTCACTGTTATGAAAGCTTCGGGCGCTATGCCTATTTTGCGGCGGTGGAAAGACGGTGTTGCTCAGTACAGCACCTACATCGTCACCAGAAAAGACAGCGGGATAGAAACGCTTTTCGATCTCAACGGCAAAATGATCACGCTGCAAGAGCCTAGCTCTAGCTCGGGATTTATGTTTCCGATGGTGTACCTGCTAGAAGCTGGGCTCAACCCTCAGGAAAAGTCGGAGACCAATCAAAGTGTTCTAGAAAATGAGATTGGCTACGTCTTTTCTGGACAAGAGGAGGTCACAGCCGAATGGATTCTAGAAGGGAGAGTAGTTGCCGGCGCACTTGATAATGAAACGCTCGCAGAACTTTCTGAAGAAGACCGCTCGCAGCTAGAGATCATCGCCGAAACAGACGCCTTCCCTAGGCATGTAGTACTAGCAGGGCCCAATCTAGAGCCCGAGCAAATAGAGGTTCTAAAGGGTGTCTTAGTCGATATGGACGAGTCCAACCAGGGCCAAAAAGCGCTACAGGCTTTTAGTGAGACTGCTCAGTTCGATGAATTCCCAGAAGGTGGGGAAGCTGCGATCGCTCGATTCAATGCAGCCTATCAGCTACTACAAGATCATCTGTCGCAGTAGCGAAAAAGCCGTAGGGGCACAGCATGATATGACCCTGCGGGAAGGGGGTTTATTTGTCAGTATCTCTCTAAGCCAACAGGTCAAACAGGCTAACAGGTCGAACAGGCTAACAGGTCAACTAAGCCAACAGGTCAACTAAGCCAACAGGTCAACCCAAAGAATAAGAAGGACTATGCAAGGCATTAATCAGCAAGACATTAGCCAGCAAAACGTCGGCCTACAAGATACTGGCTTGCAGGCTGTTGACCAACCAGACGTTAGCAAACAGGACGTCAATCGGCAAGATATCCAATTGCAAGACATTGAACAGACAGAGGCTAATCGACCAAACGACCAGCCAGATATCAAGCAGCGCGTTGTTAGTCAGAACGGAATTAGTCTCAGAGCGCGGCTCCTGCAAACTATCTTGCCAGCGGTTCTTTTGCCGTTGATATGCGCAGACTTTGTTGGCTATCGCATCGTTGCCCAGCGCAGCACAGCGCAACTGAAAGAACAGCTAACAAACCAGGCTTTGTTAGCTAGCGAAGGGACAGTTGCTGTTCTAGACGATTTGCTCGACCTCCCAAAATCGATCGCTGATAGTCCATTAGTCGTCAATGAAGCTAGAGCCGGTAGTCGAGAAGCAGAAGCTGCCGGACTCCCTGGGAAACCGATCGACGAAGTAGAAGCCGAGTTTGCTGATACCAAGCTGCTGCGCCAGCACGAGGCGCTGAACAACTACCTGCGTCAGACAGTAGAAACTGCTGAGATCTCAGAGATACTGGTAACCGATAGCCACGGGTTCAATGTTGCCTACTCCAGGCCAGTTGCCGATATAGTGCAAAGCGATGAAGCCTGGTGGCAAAACGGCAGAGATAACCAGCAGTGGATTGGCCCACCTGATTTTGATTTTGCCTCCAAGGGATTCACAGTAGAGCTGGTTCAATCCATCCTTGACCCTCAAAACGACGACCAGTTCGTTGGAGTGATTAGGGCTGTTTTGCCAACTCGCAAGTTTAGTCTATTAGCTGATTCGCTACAGCGAACCGGCATCACCCAGTCGCAGCGAGTACAGCTAATAGATGGAGAGACGCTTAGCACGATTGATACTTTCTCGGCGCAGGGCTTTCACAAAGACCGCAATATCATTGGTGGAGAACCTGTCGAGCAGCTGATTGCAGCTTTTGTCGCGGCGACTCAGGCAGGCACAGAATCAAGCCAGCAGCAGATACTCTTGGCGCTACAAGAGATTCGTGACCAGCAGCCTGGTATCCGTCGGCTCTCGCTGCCGATCAAAGACGAAGCAACTGCGGTTGCTTCGTTCATGTATGAAGATCGCCAGTACAAAATCGCGAATATTCCCGCTTCGAGCTGGGTGGCGATCTCCTCCATGGAGCAAAGTGAGATCTCTGCGGCCGGGCGAGATTCTCTACTCTTTTTTAGTCTAATTACGCTTCTGCTAGGCGCGATTATGACCGTGCTTATTTTCTGGCTATCTCGCCAGCTAGCCCAGCCGATTAGCCGCCTGACAGAACAGGCAAAAGTAGTAGCAGCCGGAAACCTGGAGGTTGCTGTCGAGCCGACTGGGACTACCGAGACCTGGTTCTTGACTCAGACATTTAACCAGCTAGTCACCCAGGTGAGAGAGCTAATTGGCAGCCAGCAGGTCGAAAACCAAAAAGTTCAGCTACTGGCTGAAGTTGCGAGTGCTTCCATCCTTGATCGCAGCGAAATTATCCCTTTAGTCGCTCGGATTTTACCGACAGCTCGCGACATTCTAGCCGCTGACAGATTAGTCTTTTTCCAGACTGCAAAGGTTGAAGCGCCCTTAACTGCCGATAGCCAGACAACTGATAGCCAGAGGTCTAACAGCCAGACTAGTAAAACTATCGACATCACCAGACGGCAGGGATGGATAGTTTCAGAATCAGCCTCTTCTGAGCTACAGCCAGCTAGCAGCTACCCAGAAACCGCACGGTGGCTGCCAGCCGAGGTATTGGCGCTTCTTGAGGAAACTGGCCCTTCTACTATCAGCCTGCGCTCTAGTCAGAATGTAGATAGTGAACATAGAACGTTCTTACAAGATGAACAGATTGCTGATAGTTTGAACGTGCCCGTGTTTTACGAATATATAGCGAAGCCCAGTCAAGCGTCTAATCGAACAGTAAATCCTAACAAAACCAAGCCGCGAATCTGGGGCTACCTAATTGCCCATTCTCGAAGTGATCGCGACTGGGAAGAAGACGACATTCAATTTCTAGAACGCCTCGCAACCCAGCTAAAGCAGGTTCTAGACCGCGTAGCGGCGGATGAGAACATCAAAAAATCCTATCAGGCAGTCAAAGCATCTCAGCAAGAAACGGCGGTCGCTACTCGTGCACAGCAGCAGCAAACTGAGCGTGTACGCCAGCAAGAGCAGCGGCTCCAGCGAGAGGTCGCTGCGCTTAGTCGCGATATTTCTGGTGTTTTTCAAGGCGATCTGACTGTCCGGGCTGGCGCGGATAAAGGCGATCTCAAAACCGTTGCTGACGTATTCAACACCACCGTGACCAAGCTAGAGGAACTGGTCACGAAGGTAAAGGACTCTAGTACCGAAATCGACGATATCTTGATTCAAAACGAACAGTCTGCGGAGCAGCTAGTACAGCTGACTCAGCAGCAGCGCCAAGAAGCTGCTCAGACCCTAGAGACGATGCAAACCGTATCGCAGTCAGTCGATGATGTTGTGAGTCAGGCACAGGCAGCGGCTAGTTCTGCGGAGCGGGTGAGCGATCGCGCCCAGAGCAGTAAAGTCGCTATTGATCAGGTCTCGAAAAAGATTCACGGGCTCAATAGCACCTCCAATAGTGCGATCAACAAGATCCATCAGCTCACCCGTTCGTCCAAGAACGTTTCCTACATGGTGGCGATGATCTCTAGTATCGCTACCGACATACAGACGCTGGCCCAGCAGACTGACAGCACTATAGAAAGCTGGAGCGCTAAAGGAGAGCTAGATCCCTCACAGCAGCAAATGCTAACCAAGACCACAGCCGACATGACCAAGCTAGCAGAACAATCTCTAGCAGAAGCAACGCTGATAGAGACTTTCCTAAATTCGGTAGGTCAGACGACTCAACAGGTCGCAGAGTCAATTGAGCAGATCAATCAGGACATTATCGATGGCAATCAGGCCATGCAGATATCACAGACCAACCTGAGTGAAGTCCTGTTGATTGCTGAGCAGTTCGAGCAGCTAGCTCAGACCGTTGCGGACGCCGCTAAAGGTCAGTCACACGTTTCGCATCAGGCCTCTGAGCTAGTAGCCGCCATTGTCAACCTCTCTGAGCAGACCTCTAGGTTCTCTGCTGAGATGGCGCGATCGCTGCAAAACACAGCCACTACCGCTCACGACCTACGCTCCTCAGTAGACTTTTTCAAGGTGCATGCGCACTAAAGCTGACAAATAACCCATCTTTCCGTAGGGGCGTAGCATGCTAAGGCATCTGTTTAGCGTAGGTTGCTGGGCCCACCCCGTCGCTACGCGCCACCCCTCCCAGGAGAGGATTTACTTCGGGCGATGAAGATTATCGATCCAACAACCTGTGTTATCACAACCGGGATAAATCCCCTCCAATGGAGGGGTGGCCGCAGGCCGGGGTTGGGTCTCGGTGTATACGCCAAACAGGTACATGCTACGCCCCTACGGACATAGTCGGTATGTTAGACGCACAGGCATAAGAGACATAAGGCGATCGCCGCATACAAAAAGCCACCTGAGTTATCAGGTGGCTTTCTATATCTCTTTTTGATGTCTAAGATGAGCTACCAGCTACACAGCGTGCGCTTATGCAATGGTGGCCATCTTTGCATTGCTGCTAGCGAGTAGAGTCTGCAACTCTTCAGAATCAACAGTCTCTTTATCAACTAGCATATCCGCTAGCTTGTCTAGGATGTGACGGTTCTCTACTAGCACCTGCTTACAGCGAGCGTAGGCTTGATCCACTAGGGCGCGAACTTCTGCATCAATAGAAGCGGCTGTCTTCTCAGAGAAGTCACGCTCGCTAACAATATCACGACCAAGAAACGGGTTACCTTGCTGACGACCGAGCGCGACCGGGCCAAGAATTTCACTCATACCAAAGCGGGTCACCATCTGACGAGCCGTATTAGCCACCTGCTGCAAGTCGTTAGACGCACCAGTGGTCACTTCCTCATCCCCAAAGACAATCTCTTCGGCTAGACGACCACCCAAGGCAACTGCCATCTGGTTCTGCAAGTAGGAGCGGGAATACAACCCAGATTCTAGGCGCTCTTCGCTAGGTGTGAACCAGGTCAAACCACCCGCGCGACCGCGAGGAATGATGCTGATTTTCTGGACGGGGTCATAGTCAGGCATGAGAGCACCGACCAAGGCATGACCGGCCTCGTGATAGGCGACTAGCACTTTGCGCTTCTCGCTCATTACCCGGTCTTTCTTCTCTGGGCCAGCCAAGACACGGTCGATCGCATCGTTGACTTCGTCCATAGCAATCTCAGTCAGATTGCGGCGAGCAGCCAGGATAGCGGCTTCGTTTAACAAGTTAGACAGATCAGCACCGGTAAAGCCAGGCGTCCGACGAGCGATTTTCTCTAAATCAACGTCTTGCGAGAAGGTCTTGCCACGCGAATGAACGTTTAGAATTTCCAAACGGCCAGAATAGTCGGGGCGATCGACCACGACCTGACGGTCAAAGCGACCGGGACGCAATAGCGCCGCGTCCAATACATCGGGGCGGTTAGTGGCCGCGATGATGATGATGCCAGTATTACCTTCAAAGCCATCCATCTCGGTCAGTAGCTGGTTGAGCGTTTGCTCACGCTCGTCATTCCCGCCACCTAGGCCCGCACCCCGCTGACGACCTACCGCGTCAATCTCGTCAATAAAGACAATACAAGGCGCGTTGGTCTTGGCCTGCTCGAACAGGTCACGGACACGAGAGGCACCCACACCGACGAACATCTCAACGAACTCAGAACCAGAGATAGAGAAGAAGGGAACGCCTGCCTCGCCAGCGACGGCCTTAGCAAGTAGCGTTTTACCTGTACCTGGAGGGCCAACCAGCAGAACGCCCTTAGGAATCTTGGCACCGATGGCAGTAAAGCGGTCGGCGTTCTTTAGGAAGTCGACGACTTCAGTTAGCTCTAGCTTGGCCTGGTCGATACCTGCCACATCGCCAAAGGTCACCTGAGTCTGCGGCTCCATCTGGACGCGCGCTTTGGACTTGCCAAAGTTCATTGCCTGACTGCCAGGACCATTCGAGGCCCGGCGGAACAGGAAGAACAGCGCTACCAGCAGCAAAGCCGGGATAATCAAAGCGCTAAACAGTCTGACAAAAGCACTTTCGTCTTGAGTCGGCTGAACAGTAATATCTACATTGTTTGTAGTCAGTAGATCAACGAGACCAGGGTCTTGGGGCAGGTTTACAACAATGCGACCTGTACCATCAGGAGACGCAAAGCGAGCCTGAGATTTATCGGACGTGATCGACACGCTTTCAATGCGTCCTTGTTCCACGTCGCTAATGAACTGGCTGTAGCGCTGAGACTGGGTCTCGACGCGAGGTTGATCGAAAAATGCAGTTGCCAGTGCGATGACAACAACGACGAGTAGTACGTAAAGACCCGCGTTTCTCCAGCGTTTATTCACCGGGTTGAAGCCTCCTTTAGATAGTTTAATTCCTTTGTTATTAACTTATGTTAACGCATTTCAGGAATCATCGGTCCTCTCGTGTCAAACCTGCTAGCTGTTGCTGTAGTGCTTTAAGGCTGGCATTTCGAGCGTTGTATTTCAGTTTAGTGTTTCCAACTAGGATTGTGTGGATGGGCAAAAGCCCAACGACGCAGTTGCTGTAGGCGATCGCATCAAACCCTTCAGCCACCTGCCGAGTCCATGGCAGACCCCTGATATCTTCACCCTGCGAGTTCAGTAGCGATCGCAGCTGCTCTCTCATCAATCCCGGCAAACACTGCTTTTGCAGTGACGTCCACCACTGTCCTTGGCCATAGCCCCACAAATTCCCTGTCGCAGTTTCTAACCACTCACCGTCAGCGTTCTGCAAAATCGCCTCTTGGGCACCGTACTTCTGTGCCCGCTGACGAGCATGCCAGCAGGCAAGGTAGTTGCCAGTTTTATGGGTTGGAAAACTGCGCCGGTATTCAGAAGGCGCTAGCCAACAGGCGATGCCTTCAGACTGTTGCTGAGTTAGTTGTGCTGGCAGGTCGCGACCAGTGATCCAGGCTTTGCCATCGGGGAAGACGGTGATGCGCAGAACCAGATAGTGAGCTTTGAGCTGCTGTGCCCCTTTATATATAGATGTCCAGTCGGGCTGGATCCAGCCGAAGTGGGTGAGAGATTGGGTGATGCGATCGCAATGCCCCGGCCACATCGTCAGCGGATGATCCAAATCCTGACCATGTATCCGCAGTGTCGTGAATACACTTGCGCCAAAGCGTAACCCAACCGTATCGAACGGCAGCTCCGCATTACCTAAAGCGCCGCTTTCAAACAAACGTCCGTCATACCAGAACGGTACTCGCATCTATCACTTGCCCGCTCGACTATCTAGTATCTGAACCGCCACTATCCGAACCGCCACCCGAGCGTTCGAACACGCCACAGGTTCCATCAGAAGTCACTTGCAATCCCACCAAAGGCGATTCAATATTCCGGCAGCGCTGCCCCCGCAAGTGGCGACAGTAGTAGCAAGTCCGGGTCGGGTCGGCGGCTTCGGCAGGCTTTACCCGCATCAGCTCTTGCTGGTTGATCCCACGAATCACCAGCTGATTCCCCTGCCAGCTCGCTTCTACAATCCCAGTATCAGATAGCTGAGCCCAGCGCGGATCGCTCTCCAAGACCGTCGGCAATCGGAGCTGTACTCCCTGACTATCCACATCCACCTCGCCTTCGTATAGCGATCCCTGTGGTGGCGCAGGCTGCCAAAAAGCCGACGCTAAAGGTAGCTCAATCAGCTGGGTCGGAGTTGGCAAATGCAAGTGGTATCGCGCCTGCAAATCATCTAGGCTCGCCAGGCTATTAAGCTGACGCTGGTCACCGTGGACAAAGATCACATGCTGTGGGCGCAGGTTGTGAATCAGCTGCGTTGTCCCTACGCCATCGCAGTGATTCGTCAGCATGTAGTGCTCGATTGCCTCCGAACCTACCGTCGCCGACAGCGCCTCTAGCCAGTCAAACCGATGATAAGCCCCATAAAGCTGCTCTGACAGCTGCCCTTGCCATAGGGAAACACTCTCTACAGTAGGCACGAATACAGTCCAATCAGCGACGCCTGCCATGCCGTAAGCGCTTGGATGAGTTGCCGGATGGACAATGAAAACGGCTGCCTCTGGTTCTTCTGCCAGTTCCTCTGGCGATGACTGAGAGTCCAGTCGCCTGACCCGTGGCAGTACCCGTTCATCCCAGAACAAGGGCTGGTGCTGGGCAAAATTCTGGACGGTGGTGGGCAGCGCCGATAGGCAGCCTAGATAGGCATCACAGCCTCTGGCAATCAAGGGATCGACCCAGACGTTAATCGGCTGTCCAGTGAAATTGTGATGGCTGCGCATTAGCATTAGCAGCTCTTGCCCTAGTCCTAGCAGCGGACTTGGAAAAACAGCCCGGCCACCGTTGGCTAGCGCCTTTCCCAATCGCTCAACCAAATAGTTTTCCTGCTGCTTGCGGTGAGGATGCCGTTCGGTGCCATAGCTACCTTCGACAATTAGTACGTCTGGCTTCAGGTTTCTAAGCTCTGCTAGCGGCATACCATCGACTAGCCGCCCATTCGAAAGGAAACAGTCGCCGCTGTAGAAAACGCTGTAGGTGCGCTGAGCCGTTTGGTACGTCAGCAAAAAGGCGGCCGCGCCCGGCATATGTCCGGCGGGCCATAGCTGTACGGATAGTCCAGGGGCGAGTTCTACAGGCGATCGCCACGGCAGCGCCCGACAAAAATCAGTATCGCTCTGTCCTGGCCAGTTCAGGGGCAGTAGCCGAGCAGTAACCTCACTGGCAAAAATCGGCAGGTGAGGGAAGGTCCGATGCAGCGACAGCAGGCCCCGAATGTGGTCAGTATGCGCGTGACTGCAAAAGACAAAATCAGCAGGCTGCGCTCTGAGCGGCGTGATATCAGCTAGACCGCAGTCGAGCAAAATAGAGTAGGGGCCAATCTGAATGCTCAGACAGACCCCTTCATCTTCATAGCCAACGCTATGGGGTAGACAAGACAGCTCAGTCACAAGGAGGCGCTACATGCACAAACCATGCATTTGAGTATTGAAAAATCAGGCATTGAGAAGCTGGAAGGAGGCGGTGAGAAAGCCAAAAAAGCCCGTAACTAACGAACTAATGAGCGGACCCATTACCGTGATAGTTCTCGGAATCATAAAAACCATTGCGCGTACCAAAGAACAGGCAGGCGACCGAGAACAAACCAGTCAGAATAAAGAGAACGAGTTTGATGTCCATAAAATAAACTTAAATCGACTTCACCTGAGATCCTAACAACTTCGTCAGAGTGGGCTGTCAATTCTTAATGGTTTATGACAAATAGCTTTAGCGAGAAAATAATCAAGCCCCAGTCCGAGTCCCGGTCTGGGGCTGTGCAGTCGAGGTCACTAGATCAACCTTCAGGGTTAATTTTGCCAGCGTGGTGCGATCGCCCTTCCACCCAGCTCGCCCCCGACCTGCTCGGCTGCACTCTTCACCGCCAGCTGCCAGGTGGCCCTGCAATCCAAACCACCATCGTCGAAACCGAAGCCTACGCTCCCGGCGATCCGGCCTGCCATGCCTACAGCGGCAAAAGTAAGCGCAACGCCGCGATGTTTGGCCCACCTGGTCACAGCTACGTCTATTTGATCTACGGCATGTATCACTGCCTAAACGTAGTAAGCGAATCCACCGGAATTGGCAGCGCCGTTTTAATCAGAGCCCTAGCGCTCTACACCGTACCAGCCGAGCTTTCAAACTGGCTCACAGCCAAGCAAATGGCCAAACCCCACCTGATCGCAGCAGGCCCTGGAAAGCTGTGCAGAGCCCTGGCAATCAACAAAGAGCTGAACGGCGTTTTGTATCATCCTGATAATGGGCTTTGGCTAGAGCACCGGACGGCGGCTATTCCCACTAATCAGATAGTTCAGACGACTCGCATCGGCATTACCAAAGCCGCAGAGAAGCCCTGGCGGTGGTATCTAAAAGACAGCTCATCTGTTTCCAAGAAGGTCTCTAGACCATCATCTCAAAAATAATTACCTAAAAGCAATTACAGCCGCAGCTCTTTACCACTCGCTGTAAACTTCACCGCATCCACATCCCAATCGCTGTTATTTAGCAGGGTTTCTTCGACGCTGCCAAACAATGCCCTTTGCTCGCAGCTAGAGAGTGAAACAAACTGCCGCTGGGAGCCGGGTGCTAGCTGCATATCGACAGTAGCGGTGCGGCCATTAATGTCGACCTGATAGTCAGCTAGCTTGAAAGCGTTGTATTCGATTGCGCCCATTGCCTTGCCAACAGCAGATGCGATCGCCTCGCTGCTGGGCACCTGTACCGACTGCTCCACAAAATCATTGCACTGGTCATCGATTGTATAGACCGAGACCGTCACCATCTCATCGCCAGCCGGCTGCTTGTCAACACCCGTATTATCTGGCTTTGCTTCGGCCGGATCAGTTTTATCAGGAACTGCTGCCGTAGGGTCAGCCTCTCCAGGCGTTTCTATCTCAGAAACAGGCGTCTGATCAGGGTCAACCGTCAACGTATCTGGCGCGGTCGCACAGCCCGCAAAGATTAGACTAAGCGTCAGCGCAAGGCCCGCTATAGACCTGTGGCCAAGGCGACGTGGTATTCGCTTAGAAGCATGCTCTTGAGTAAATTCTGGCAACCGAACCATCTGACGCAATACTGAATACAGCACTATATAAAAGGTACTCTCATCCTACAAAACAGGCAGCCTGGCCTGCTAATTTATGTGCCAATTTGCAAAGCACATCACAAAACCCATCGCAAAGCCCATCGCAAAGCTTAACTACAGCGCCCCTCACTAGCGGCCCTGGCATAGCTAATCACGCTCTCTCTTATGACTACCTTTCCCTGGACCAGGCAACATATTATCTCTCTAGCTGACTTCACGCCATCAGAGTTTGAGACAGTCATTGATACTGCTCTAAGCTTCCAAGGAGTCCTCGCGCGGCGAAACAAGAAAGTGCCAACCCTACAGGGTCAGGTCGTTGCCAACCTATTCTTTGAGCCCTCGACTCGGACCCGCAGCAGCTTTGAGCTTGCGGCCAAGCGCCTCTCTGCTGACACTTTGAATTTCTCACCTGGCAGTTCTTCTCTTTCTAAGGGTGAAACTATCCTCGATACCGCCAAGACCTATCTGGCTATGGGTACAGATCTGATGGTGATTCGACATCAGGGCTCGGGGGTGCCTGCGGCGATCGCACGAGAGATGGACCGCTTGAATTCTGGCGTGGGCGTACTCAACGCAGGAGATGGACAGCACGAGCATCCGTCACAAGCGTTGCTTGATCTACTAACAATTTGCAACGCGTTGGACCCAAATCAGCCCAAAATTGAAGATCTGCGCGGTAAAAAGATAGCGATCGTCGGCGATGTCCTGCACTCTCGCGTGGCCCGCTCTAACCTGTGGAGCCTGACGGCCTGTGGAGCCGAAGTTCACTTAGCAGCGCCCCCTACATTACTACCCAAAGATTTCGAGGCGGCATTTTCTGGTCCGCTAACGACCGAGACAGGCAAGACGCTCAAGCGACAAGTGTTTGTCCACTGGTCGCTAGACCCTGCGCTGGAAAAAGCTGATTTTGTGATGGCGCTCAGGCTGCAAAAGGAGCGGATGAGCACCCATTTGCTGCCGAGCCTGCGGGAGTATCATCATCAGTTTGGGATCACGCGCGATCGCCTCAAAGCCTGTTCACCCACTGTCAAGATCCTACATCCTGGACCCACCAACCGAGGCACCGAACTCACCTCTGATCTAATGGACGATCCTCAGCTCAGCTTAGTCTCCGAGCAGGTAGCTAGCGGTGTAGCCATGCGGATGGCACTGCTGTACCTAATGGGAGGCGCGAAGAACGGCGCGGTCAGCAGGCTATAGCGAACTGTCTGGATCGAGTAGGCTGTCTAGATCAAGTGAGCCGTCAGGGTCAAGTGAGCTGTCTGGATCAAGCGAGTCACCAGAAGCTGCATCCGCGACCTTCTGGAACGAGCTGTGCAGATCTATCAGACGATCCTCGACTATCTCGTTTTCTGGTCTAAAGCTACTAAATAGGAGGACTGTTTGGTCTTCGTAGCCAATAAAGGTGGCGATCGCCCGGCTCAAAGTCCGAGGGCGGTCGGCTAGCCAAATCGTAAACGCCTGCTGATCGTCAATGGTCACCTGACCGTAAGGCCCTACCGCCGCGCCCTCTTCAATAAAGCTATCGATGTTGGCATTGATCAACACACCCGGTGGCGAATCTATGACAAAAATCTCCGTTATCACCTCATCAGCGCTACCCTTTGTACCATCTAGAATTTGTACTGTTCCGTCCGGCTCTACAGAGATCAGCCAAGAAATTGGGTAGTCAATAGACACTCGACCATCAGAATAGTTGGCTGTCGGAAGCACATCAGGTACGTCCGCAGGCGCAGCAGGCTCACTAGATGAACTGTCAGAGGACGATGGCGCTAGCGGTGCGTCGTCTACTGGCGGTGCGTCTATTAGCCTGTCGCTAGTTTGCGCAATCTGGGTAGGTTGCACAAAAGACGGTAGACCAAACAAAGCTAAAGCCAGCACAGTCGAACTTGTCAGCATAAGAAACCCCCGATTACCCGTTAATAGCTTCTATCATCTAGCTTTGTAACATCTTTGTTAAGATGTCTACATATTCAGTCACTTAAACTATCAATTTTTTGCTCACCGTCACTAACGGAGACATCTGTCTATGCTGCGCTTGGAAAATATCAGCAAGATCTACCCAACTGGAGAAGTCCTAAAGGATGTGAACTGGGAGGTCAAACCAGGCGATCGCGTTGGGCTAGTCGGCGTCAACGGGGCGGGCAAATCCACTCAGCTCAAAATTATTCAGGGTGAGGTAGAACCGACTGCTGGTTCAATTATCCGGCCTAGCGGCATGCATATGGCGGCGCTCAATCAAGAATTTGAGGTCGATCCCCGGCGGACCGTGCGCGAAGAATTTTGGACGGTCTTTTCTGAAGCGAACGAAATTCAGCATGCTCTAGCAGAAATTCCGATCAAGATGGAAACGGCCAGCCCAAAGGAACTCGACAAGCTAATCAGTCAGCTGGACAAAAAGCAAAGGCAGTTTGAAGCGTTAGACGGCTACGGGTTAGAAGCGCGGATCGAGAAGATTCTGCCAGAGATGGGATTCGACAGTGATGCAGGTGAGCGGCTAGTCAGCTCCTACAGCGGCGGCTGGCAAATGCGCATGGGCTTAGGAAAGGTTTTGCTACAGTCTCCTGATTTGCTGCTACTCGACGAGCCGACCAACCATCTAGATCTCGAAACCATTGAGTGGCTAGAGAATTATCTAAAGGGTCTGTCGATCCCGATGGTGATTGTCTCGCACGACCGAGAATTTCTCGATCGGCTGTGTACCTCTATTGTCGAGACAGAGCGCGGCGTCTCTACCACATACCTAGGCAACTACAGCGCCTACCTAGCCCAAAAGGCAGAAAACCAAGCAGCTCAGCTCAGCACCTATGAGCGGCAGCAAAAAGAGCTGGCCAAGCAGCAGACCTTTGTCGACAAGTTTAGAGCGAGCGCTACGCGTAGCACCCAGGCTAAAAGTAGAGAAAAGCAGCTGGCCAAAGTCGAAAGAGTAGAAGCGCCGATTGCTGACCTGCGCGGTTTGCACTTTCAGTTTCAGCCTGCGCCCCGCAGCGGTAGAGAGATTGTCACCATCAGCGACATGACTCATAGCTATGGCGACAAGATTTTGTTCCTAGGCGCGGAGCTAGAAGTGGAAAGGGGCGATCGCATTGCTTTTGTCGGACCCAATGGCGCAGGCAAATCCACCCTGCTACGCCTCATTATCGGCAGTGAATCTCCAGACGATGGCAGCGTCAAGTTAGGTACGCATAACGTGATCCCCGGCTACTTTGAGCAGAATCAGGCAGAAGCTCTAGATCTAGGCAAAACCGTGGTCCAGACTATTCACGACGAAGTCCCAGACTGGAAGAACGAAGAAGTTCGCACCCTACTGGGCCGATTCTTGTTCAGCGGGGACGCCGCTTTCAAGCAAGTAGATGCCCTTAGCGGTGGTGAAAAGGCCCGACTGGCCCTCGCTAAAATGCTTTTGCAGCCCGCCAACCTGCTGATCCTAGACGAGCCCACAAACCATCTAGATATCCCCGCTAAGGAGATGCTAGAAACTGCGCTCAAGAACTATGACGGCACGGCGCTAATCGTTTCTCACGATCGCTACTTTATTTCTCAAGTAGCCAACAAGATTGTCGAAATTCGAAACGGCGAACTCAGGGTCTATCAAGGTGATTATCACTACTATCTAGACAAGCTGAACGAAGAGAAAGAAAGAGCACGATTAGAGAAAATTGAGGCCGAAAAAGCTGCGAAGGCTGCTGCTAGACGCCAAAAGCAGAAAGACAAGCAACGGAAGAAACAGACTGCACAAACTGCTACAAAAGGCTCATAATCAACGCTACGAGATGGTGTCATTGCTACAGCCTAGAACCGCGTATTCAACCAAGCGGTCCTAGGCATGCTTTATTTTTAGGAAAAACTCATGTTAAATGAGTAGTTATATCCGCTTGGGTTGCGCTTTTGTAGCGCTGTGTAGCTAATTATGTAGCTAAGTAACTGCTCAATAACCGTTCAGCCTAAGCGCTAAAATCACCATAAAAAGTCGATCAAAAACATTAAGTTCAGTCTTGACCAGTAGTAAATAGAGCTACTTTAATATTTCAGATAGACCTTGCCTCCATAACTTAAAGGCAAGCGGCTTTGAAATAATCAGCTTTAGAGCAAACAGAGCAAATATACGAGCAAGTCAACTCAGAACTTGGCTGTCTAGCGGCGATCTATTGCTGTAAATCTATTGCTATAGATTTATTGCTGTAAGTGCGTCTTATACACCTAACTAGCTAGTCGTCACAGGCGATAGTACTACTGCTTTTTAGCTATTTCCTGCTCGCGCTAGAGGCATATAGTTCGGCAAAGTCGTATTTCTATCTTTCATAGACTTTTTACCATAGACTTTCAATGGCCTAGCGGCACTCGATAGATGTAGATTTTTCTATGCAGCTATTGGGTTTTAGCTTACTCCATCTTCTAACTGTTGCTAATTACAGAGGTTCTTTTGATATGGCAGACTCGCCTATTTCTCCAATGGTATTGGTAATCCTAGATGGATGGGGCTGCCGGGATGACAGCGATGGTAACGCTATTAGCCACGCGAATACACCTGTTGTTGACAGCTTGTGGAATAGCTATCCCAAGGCCAAAATCAATACTTCTGGTAGGTATGTTGGTTTGCCCAACGGCCAGATGGGCAACTCGGAAGTTGGCCATCTCAACATCGGCGCAGGCCGGGTGGTACCACAAGAGCTAGTGCGCATCTCTAATGCAGTTGAGGATGGCAGCATTGAACAGAACCTAGATCTGCTAAAGGTGTGCCAGAAGGTGGCTTATACAGGCAGTAAGCTACATTTTGTCGGTCTGTGCTCAGATGGTGGTGTGCACGCTCATCTAGACCATTTGATCGGGCTGATAGAGATGGCAAAGCGGCAGGGCGTCGAAGAGATCTGTGTACATGCGATTACAGATGGACGCGATACCAAGCCTACAGACGGCGAGTTCGCCATACAAAAGCTACAGAATGCAATCGATCGCATCGGCGTTGGGCGAATCGTAACGCTGAGCGGTCGCTACTATGCCATGGACCGCGACAATCGCTGGGATCGCGTGGAAAAGGCATATCGAGTCATGACTGAAAATGGCGATCGCTTTCCAGAAGATTCGTCTGCCCTATCGGCACTAAAGGCGTCCTATGCGCAGGGCGTTAACGACGAATTTATAGAACCTGTTCGCCTAGCACCGGGCGCAGTCGAATCAGAAGACGGGGTTATCTTTTTTAACTTTCGGCCCGACCGGGCCCGGCAGCTAACGCAGGCATTCGTCATGCGCGAGTTTAGAGGATTCGAACGCGACCCGATCTTGCCACTGACTTTCGTAACGATGACGCAGTACGATCCCTCTTTGCCTGTGGGCGTAGCCTTCAAGCCACAGAGTCTCAACAATATCCTGGGTGAAGTAGTTTCAGAGCATGGGCTCAAGCAGTTTCGTACAGCAGAAACTGAAAAATACGCCCATGTGACTTACTTTTTTAACGGTGGTCTAGAAGACGCGTTTCCTGGAGAGGACAGGGAGCTGATCCCTAGCCCGATGGTGGCGACCTACGACAAAGATCCGAAGATGTCGGCCAAGAAAGTGACTGATACGGCGATCACAGCTATCAACAAGCGCGAGTATTCTTTAATCGTGATGAACTACGCCAACCCCGACATGGTGGGACACACTGGTAACATGGAAGCGACCATTACGGCCCTAGAGGCCGTCGATACAGAAGTCGGTCGGTTAATTAGCGCGATCGGCAAAGTAGGGGGCACCGCAATTATCATCGCCGACCACGGCAATGCGGAATATATGCACGATGAAGAAGGCCGCCCTTGGACAGCGCACACGACTAACCCGGTGCCGTTCATTCTAGTAGAAGGTGAAGGGCTAAAAATTCCTGGTCACGGCGCAGAAGTGAAGATTAGGCAAGAAGGTGGCTGCCTAGCAGATATCGCACCGACGATTTTGCAGATTCTACAACTGCCAGTGCCAGCAGATATGACCGGGCAATCGATGATCATGCAGGCGGAGGCTGAGTACAAGCAGAGTCGGACGCCAGTGAAGGTGTCTCTACAGCGGTAGGAAGAAGCGGTAGGAAGAGCGCATCGTCGTACGGTGCTAGGTCTGTGTGGCGCTAGGTATATACGGCGCTAGGTCTACCAGTCCGATTACTTTCTGAGATAAACTAGAGCAACAAGGCCGCGCATGCGATTTTCGCGGGTAGAGTTTTTATGATAGTTACGGTTATTAAGGTTATCTGGGCGATCGCAGCTGTTGGCGTTTGCGTTTTGGTCCTGCTACACAGTCCTAAAGGCGACGGCCTAGGGGCTTTGGGCGGTCAGGCTCAGCTGTTTACTAGTACCAAGAGCGCCGAGGAAACGCTAAACAGAGCGACCTGGCTGCTGACCATCGTATTTATGACGCTGACAGTCGTACTTAGCGGCGGCTGGCTAGAGGTGACTGGCTAGAGATGAAGCCGCCCGACGACTCCGCTCAGGGCTCGGTGTCAGCAACTGCCCACGGCTGAGAGAGTCGTAGGGACTTTGCCTTCTCGAAGAGTAGCTAAAACCTGCCGCTCTGCAAGAATGCCTTTTATTTAATCCTCATTCCTAGTTGTCTGTTACCTGAATAATTTTGATATCGTGACTGCCGATTAGCGAAGTCAGCTGGCGCTTACCAGCTTCAGCTAGCGCCTGATGAGCTTTGTCAATTATTAACTGCTCGCGATTAGTAGGATGGTTCCGATCGGCGATCGCTCCGCCTATTTTTGCACTCACGGCCACTACCGACTCGTCGGCTAGCTTTAGCGGCTCTTCGGTCAGCGCTGCTTGCAATGTCTCTCCGTAATGACGCAGCCCGCTTTTATCTTTACCGGTGAGTACGCATAGAAACTCTGCGCCTGCGGCTGCGGCGCTATTACAGTACAGCCAGGCATCAACAGTGATATTTCTGCGAATTGTTTGGGCGATCGCCTCGTCTAGCTGTTTGTTTTGGCGCTCAGTCGTATTCACCTCACCTAGCGGCTCGTGGCGATGCGCTTCTACCACCAGCAACCCAATCGAATCAAACTTTGGGTTGCCAGGCTGTAGCTTCATTTGCTCGATTAGAGCAGATAGGGTCTGTGGCAGTACTCTCGCAGAAATTAGTCCTGTATTGCTGTCGAGCAGCCCTAGCGCCCGCAGCAAGTTTTGGTGGCTTTGTCGCAGGCTGCTGATGTTTTGGTCGCGGGTAGAGAGCGTGTGATCGCGTTCTTGCAATTCTGCCTCTAGCGTAGAGGTCTGCTTTAGTGTCCTGGCAATTCGCCAGCCTCTTTTGATCACAGTGGGCAGCAGCACTAGCAGACCGATCACCACACCAATTGCCAGCGTAGACAAGAGCAGTAGTGCCAGCGAAAACTGGAACTGCTGTACCAGCAAATTAACGGTGACGGGGATATTGTTTTGTAGCGCAAACGCAATCGCTAAAAAAGCGATCACAATAGCAGCAATAATCAGAAGCGGCATGTGGAGAAAGCCCCAAACAAAAGACACCTCTTAGCCTAGCAGGGGGAACATACCGTTGCTAGACGCTAAGAAGACGATGACAGCATCGGCATCACATAGGGAATTAGTCGAGGCGGAACCTGATTGAGGGCATTTTGTTGACCAGATAGACCGATGTATTCATAGTGAAACTGTAAGTTGGCGACGATTGCGGCGACTCTAGGCTGAAATGAGGGTGATTCTTCGGTTACGCCATCGATTGACTGAAGATAGCTATATAGCGATTTTTGTAGCGTTTCAGCAATATCGTCCGTAGCAGCGGTGATCTCTACCATCTGCATGTAGACGTCGCCTAGGCAGTGATAGATAGCAGCGCTGTCCATATCGCTGAGGGCATTGACCGCTGCGGCTATAGATAGCGCAGACTCAAAGGCAGCCACGGCGTTTTGCTGATAAGTACATTTCTGGGTGCGTTCGACGGTATCCTCTTTGGACAGATCCCAATAGGCTAGAGCCAAGTTGTTGTGGGTGATCGCACAGGCAGCCGGGTCAGTCTCAGGCGTCCGGTATTTGAGCGCATCTCGATAGGCCGCAATTGCCCACTCATACATTTCTATAGACGACAGATGCTTCGCTAAGCTCCAGTGAGTGATGCCTATATTGTTCTGCACAGCAGCGTAGTCTAAAGGCTGGGTGTTTGGGTCATAGCCAGGCAAGGCTTGCTGATAGGCTTCTATTGCCAAGCGCAGATGCTGCTCTATCTTCTGCTCGTCTTCGTCATAGTGAGATAACTTCCAATAGACCGAGCCCAGGCTATTGCATAGCATGGCATGCTCTTGGGGGGAGGCGGTCTTTACACTAATTGCCGATGCCCTGCTGTAGAC
This sequence comes from Cyanobacteria bacterium P01_D01_bin.1, assembly GCA_039111275.1. Taxonomy (GTDB): domain Bacteria; phylum Cyanobacteriota; class Cyanobacteriia; order Phormidesmidales; family Phormidesmidaceae; genus Phormidesmis. The sequence continues at coordinate 34,481 of JBCCOH010000029.1, forward strand.
GATGACTGACTGTCGAAAGCAGTCGGCAGGTTCTTTGTACGCAGCTAGCAGGCTATAGACTGCGCCCATATTGCTGTACAGCTGACACACCATAGCCGGATCGCGCTGCGGATCTACCTGTTCTAAAGCTTGCGAATAGAGCTGGATACTGTGGACCATACAGTCGGTGATTGACTGCGGGTCGCTTAGCTGCTGTGCCCTTAGCCAGTAGAGTGTGCCCAGATCGTTTAGGCAACTGCCTAGGCCAGGATAGTCGCCTTCTACACAGCGCAGACCAGCTTCGTAAGCTGCGATCGCAGGTTCAATGGCAACTAGAGTGCGATCGCCCGCTTCGATCAGACTTCGACGCTGATAGGCCACAGCAAAGTACTCACTTGCAGTCTTCTGCCAGCTAGTCTGTTCACTGGTCTCTTCACTACTGATCTCTTCACTACTAATCTCTTCACTACTGAGCGCTACGCCATTCTGTGAGGGGACGGTCGCTGCCTGAGGCGTCGATTCTATGGGAACGGCTTCTTCTAGAACAGGCACTTCTTGCAAGGCTTCTTCTAGGATTGATTCTTCCGTAAAAGCACCCTCTAAAACGGCCTCTTCCAAGATCGCTTCTTCGATAGATTCTTCGGTGACTTCTTCGGTGACCTCTGCGGCGGCCTCTGCGGGCTCCGGCAGGCTTACCGCTGCGTTCTCTGCACTCTCTACAGTCGATGGAATGGTCGATGGATCTTTGATACTGTCCGGTACGGCAATCTGTAGAGTAGCTCTTGGCTCAGCCGGTTCGATATCGGTATCGGTGATAGTAATTGCGCCAGTGGATAAGCCAATAGATGAGCTAGTAGGCGAGTAGGAGTCAGAAGCGGCTTCGTTGTCGGTCTCGACATCGTCCCAGTCGTCAGTCTCACCATGTAGCCGGACCGATAACCGTGCCACTTCTCCGTTGAGGGTTGCAGCTAGGCTATCGGCTACGGTAGAGGAATCGCTGCTTCGCGAATCTACGGTTTCTTTAGTATTAGGTAGTAGATAGCTAAGACTTCTAGAGGCAGAGTTTGTAGAAGCGGCCTCTATAGGAGTAGGGGTCGGATCGCCAACAAACTCGTACACACCACTGCGCCACCGCCAGAAAGTCGGCGCGGATTCTTGAATCGTTCTTAGCCAAGGCCAGGAGACCCAGACAAGCAGGCTGGCATTGAGCCGGGGGAGCAGCGCATCGATCTTTTCTAGCGATCGCAAGAAGTGATTTTGCACAATCGCAGGCTGACGAGTCATCTGCTCAATGCCCAGTATCTGTAGCTGACTTAGGTTATTTTCACTCTGCCGTGATTGATGTATCCAGCGAACCACCTGTCTAGGCAGATGGGCATCCTCTGGTTCGAACGCCAGCCGATTCAAGACAGTCACAGCGCCTACCCCGGTGTAGGGAGTGCCTATTCCCCCATCCGCTTTCGCAATGTCCGCCTCGAAGTGATTGAGCGTTGGCCTGCTATTGAGGAGAATGTCCTCTTCTAGCTGGGTTGCTAGCTGCTCTTGCAAAACGACGCTGTCACACACCGCGATAAATAGCTGTCTGCGTAGATTCAAGTGCAGCGCAGACCTAAGAGCCTGATATGCCTGCTGGTTGATTCCAAGAATCTGACGAGACTTTGGCTGAACTGCAATCATGAGGGTGCAAGTGTAAATAGTTTTGGGTAGATAGCTTGGTTGGCTGGTAGACAGCTTGGTAGCCAATGGTCAATCTATATTCTGTTTTCGAGCGCGGGGCCTTACCTTCAGGAATAAATTCGATGCCCCGCTGAAACTGCTATGCTTAAGGCTTGTAGCGACGCGCAAACGCACATTTTGTCGCTTCCTTTAGTTAACCTTTTAGTACATGTCGATCTCTGTCGCTACTTCGTCTATTCGCCAGCATCAGCATCCTCTAGTGTGTCATCTTGCAGACGGGATAGAGACTATCTGGAAGCAGCTAGATCTTTCTCCTTATCATCTACCGGACGATTTGGGCTACGTAGAAGGCAAACTAGAAGGTGAAAAGCTAGTGATCGAGAATCGCTGCTATCAGACGCCTCAGTTTAGAAAGATGCACCTGGAGCTAGCGAAGATTGGCAAGAATTTGGATATCTTGCACTGCGTTATGTTTCCGCGCCCTGACTATGAACTGCCGATATTTGGCTGCGATATTGTGAGTGGCCGAGGGCAGATTAGCGCCGCTATTGTCGATCTGTCAGCGGCGACTGCTGCAGGCAACTTGACAAGTGACTATATCAGTCAGCTCTCACAGCTTACCCAGCCTAGCTACAGCCATCGCCGCGAGCTGCCCGAGTGGGGCAAGCTGATTTTTTCGGAGTTTTGCTGCTTTATCAAACCGACCACGCCTGCTGAGGAACAGCAGTTTCTAGCGCAGACCAAAGCATATTTAGACATTCATGTGCGGACAGCACTGATAAGGGTGTCTATGCCAGAGCGTCGATCTGAGTTTTTGAGTCGGCAGCGCTACTACTGTAAACAACAGCAGCAAAATGACAAAACTCGTCGTGTTTTAGAGAAAGCCTTCGATCCGCAGTGGGCAGAGCGCTATATGACGACGGTACTGTTTGACTTGCCAGAAGCCTAAAAAAATAGCTGAGAGAAAAAGAGGCGTATTAGACATGTCAGAGTTGGCAGCCAGCGGCGGATTGATTGTGCTAGCTGGGCCCAGTGGCGTCGGCAAAGGAACGCTGCTAAAACATCTGTGTGATCGCCATCCCACTCTTCAGGTCTCTATCTCAGCGACCACTCGCAAACCTAGAGCAGGTGAAGTCGACGGTCAGCAGTATTACTTTGTCGAGATAGCTGCGTTCAAGGAGATGATCGAGCAGGGCGATCTGCTGGAGTGGGCAGAGTTTGCCGGAAATTACTACGGCACGCCCAAAGGCCCGATCAAGGATGCGATCACCCAAGGCCAGCGAATTATTCTAGAAATCGAGCTGATCGGGGCGCGTCAGATTAGAGAAAGCTTTCCGGAAGCAAAGCAGATTTTCGTGTTGCCCCCTAGCGCGGCTGCTTTAGAAGCGCGCATTCGCAGCCGAGGCAAAGATAGTGAGGAGGCGATCGCCAAGCGCCTAGCTAGGGCAAAAGTAGAGCTGGCTGCCGCCGACGAATTCGATGTTCAGATCGTCAACGACAGCTTAGAAACTGCGCTCAAACACTTGGAGGCTGCCATCTTCAGCTAGGCCGTCCTCATTCAGGGAAGTCCAAAGTTAGGTGATGAGAAATGAAAACAACCCTTGTGCTTTCCTGTCTAACACCTTGTTTGTTGGCACTGTTTGCTTGTACACCACCGTCCGCAACGCAGCCGACGACAACAGCCGAACCTACACAATCGACGCCTAGTGAGGCAGCTCCTAGAGTTGAAGTACCGACTAATTCGACAGATAGCGCTGGTCAAGAGTCAGCGCTAGATGGCTATAGATCTAACTCGAGCACCTTACTGATCGGACCTTTCGCCGATCAACCTGAAGACTGTGGCAGCTTTGATACTCAAACAGAGATGAATCTATGCGCAAAGCGAAATGCTGATATGACAAGTGAGCAGCTAGAGCAGATCTCAATAGTGATATCAGACTTCATAACGGCACCAGGCAAGGACGCACTCTTTAGTTCACAAACGGCCTGGAAAAGGTTTCGCGATTTGGACTGTGGCTTTGTCAGCGGGCAGTACTCAGGGGGTTCTATCTCATCGCTGGTCTATGGCGAGTGTGCCAATGCTCACAACCTGGCGCGTATAGAGGAGCTGAAGGGCGAAGAGCCGTCCGCTTTGAGCTATGCAGAGGCTGATGCGTTGCTAAACCAAAACTATCAAAGCCTTAGAGACAGCCTAAGCGAACCGCGCACTACAGCCTTGATCGATGTGCAGCTAGCTTGGATTGAGTATCGCGATCGCAACTGCGCCTATGAAGCTAGCTACAGTCCAACCTTCACCGGCACAGAAAATCAGTGCCTGGCCCGTATGAGTGAAACTCGCGCCCTCGATCTAGAACAAGCTATCGAACAGTGAAATTGTGCGGCAACAACCTCTAACCCGGATTGATAAACTTAATGCTGTCCTGACCAACGCAATGTTAGGCGTGAGACAACTAGCTCTTTAGCGACTCCCCAAACACTGCCTGTTGAAAATGGGTATCGGCAGTCATAGCATCAGCAATTCCTCACAGCACCCAATTACTAAGCTAAACGCGATTACGATTGTTGAAGAAGTTCGGAGATGTTTACTTTCTTAGGACAATCTTCAATAAGCACATTGTCTGGATCTGAGTCAGAGTCATCAGTTTGACACTCTCCAGAAGCAATTGAACAATGGCATAACCCTAATATGACCACCTCCGCAGTACTTACCAATTCCTCATCAGTGTTCTGAACCGAAATTTCAAAGAGTGGCCACTCTGCGCCTTCAGAAATCGCATAACCAGATGCTACTGCATCTGTACTGTAGCCAACAATTTGAGCGTCAAAGTGTTTGATCAACGAACTTTGAAGCCTATCCCATGCTTCCCCACTAGTCATATTGTACGATTCACCCGTGCTAGGGACAAAAAGCTTTGCGGAATGAACAATAGCTGGACCCGTGCCAGTATTTTCGATCCTCCATTGAACGGTAGAATAAGGCTCTTGCTCTAATGCTGGCACTGGAACATCCCATCGAAAATACATTGAAACCGCAGGCAATTGAGAAATTTTGGCCTGGTAATTTGCATTTCGCACAGAGATGAAGGTCGATACTACCGATAAACCTAACGCTAGCCAAGACACTACGTTAACTCCTGGGCTAGGTAGGTTAGTGATTTCTACTTTTTGAGTTTGGTCTCCATTCCTGGGCATTATCATTGCCTATGAGTTGAGCTTATCTCCAAGAGATAATTTGACGCTTAACAGGATAGTCTATGAACTTTAGACTAAATTCTATGCTTTGAATCCTACACCAGAGATAGATGTTCTTATTAAGAGTATCTCCTTGCTAGCAGGTATTTATAGTTTCGCTCTATATTATGGGTGCCGTTTTCAAACTGTCGCTCGTGCACGGCGACTTTGGTATGACCAGCGCTACTCCTACGCCCGAACACAGCCGACTTCAAGAGTGCCAAGCCCCAATAGGAAAGAACTGGAAGAAATGGGGTCCCTATCTCAGTGAGCGGCAGTGGGGAACGGTACGAGAAGACTATAGTGCCAACGGCAACGCCTGGGATTACTTCCCGCATGACCAAGCGAGATCTAGAGCCTATCGCTGGGGTGAAGATGGCATTCTAGGTATCTGCGATGATCGCCAACTGCTGTGTTTTGCGCTGTCCATGTGGAATGGGCAAGATCCGATTCTAAAGGAACGATTCTTTGGACTAACCGGCAATGAGGGGAATCACGCTGAGGATGTCAAAGAGTACTATTTTTATCTAGACAGCACGCCGACTCATTCGTACATGAAGGCGCTGTACAAGTATCCGCAGGCGGCGTTTCCCTATCGGCAGCTGCTAGATGGTAATAGAGAACGCGATCGCACGGAGCCAGAATACGAGCTGATGGACACAGGTGTGTTTGAGGAGAATCGCTACTTCGATGTGCAGATCGAATACGCCAAAGCCGATACGGACGATATTCTGATCCAAATTTCCGTTACCAATCGCAGCGACACCGCCGCTGACTTGCACCTGCTGCCTACTCTGTGGTTTCGCAACACCTGGACATGGCAGACAGACGCTATCAAACCCAATGTCAAACTTCGGTATACCGACGACACTCTCTCTGTTCTAGAAACTAATCATCCAGAACTGGGTCAGAGCTGGCTGTATTGCCAAACGCCAGCAGCTTCGTCTGCTGATCAATGGATACCGCTAGGAGAAGGGTCAGATACAGACGAAGATAAAAAAGCGACTGTTCAAAAAGGTCTTCTATTTACTGAAAATGAGACGAATAAAGAACAACTTTTTGACGCGCCCAATCCTTCGCCCTACGTCAAAGACGCCTTTCATCGCTGCCTGATAGACAAAGAGACAGGAGCAGTCAATCCAAACCAAACTGGAACAAAATCGGCTATCCACTACGCGCTTTCAGTTAGTCCTGGCGAAACTCAACAGGTCAAACTTAGACTTGCCAACGCGCCAGACATAGCAGATCCGCTCGGCAGCAGCTTTGATGAGATGTTCAACCTTCGCCAAGTTGAAGCTGACAAGTTCTACCATCAAGTTTCGCCCGATGTTCACGCAGACGATCTGCGAAACGTACAGCGTCAAGCCTTTGCAGGCATGATGTGGACCAAACAGTACTACCTATATGATGTCAGCACCTGGCTAAGAGGCGATCCAGCGACTATTAATCCACCGACCGAGCGCCTGCGTGGGCGCAATCAGCACTGGCATCACCTCGACAGCCAGGACATTCTCTCTATGCCCGACAAGTGGGAGTATCCTTGGTTTGCCGCTTGGGACACGGCTTTTCACTGCATTCCGCTAGCGATGATTGACCCGGAGTTTGCCAAACAGCAGCTCGATGTGATGACCCGCGAATGGTACATGCACCCGAACGGTCAGCTACCTGCCTACGAGTGGGCCTTTGGCGATGTGAATCCGCCTGTGCATGCCTGGGCGACATGGCGGTTGTACAAGATTGAGCGTAAGCTGACCGGGAAGGGCGATCGCCTTTTCCTAGAGCGCCTATTCCAGAAGCTGTTGCTGAACTTTACCTGGTGGGTGAATCGCAAGGACACAGAAGGCAATAACGTCTTTGAAGGCGGATTCCTGGGGCTAGACAATATTGGAGTATTTGACCGCAGCAAGCCGCTACCTACGGGTGGCAGGCTAGAGCAGGCCGATGGCACTAGCTGGATGGCGATGTACTGCTTAAATATGCTCTCGATGTCTCTAGAGCTAGCCTTAGAAAATCCTGTCTACGAGGACATGGCGACCAAGTTCTTTGAGCATTTTATCTACATCTCAGAAGCCATGAATGCTTCTGATGAGCATGCTACACAGCTCTGGGATGAAGAAGACGGCTTCTTCTACGATGTGCTGCATCTACCGGACAAGAGCCGTATGCCAATCAAGATTCGCTCTCTAGTCGGTCTGATGCCGCTCTATGCGAATATCACGCTAGAGCCAGATCTGCTAGAAAAGCTACCCGGATTTACCGAGCGTCTAGAGTGGTTTGAGGCAAACCGCCCTGAACTCTCTAAAAATATGATCACTCACGGCGAAAATGAAAACAAGCGTCGCCTACTTTCTGTTGTTAAACCCGACAAACTGCGACGCATCCTGGCAAAAATGCTAAAGCCGCACGAATTCCTAGGTCCGACAGGCATTCGGGCACTCTCTCGCTTTCATGCGGACAATCCCTACACGTTTGATGTTAATGGCACTGTCTATCGGGTGGACTATGAACCCGCAGAATCTAGTATTGGGCTGTTTGGCGGTAATTCTAACTGGCGAGGGCCAGTATGGTTTCCGACCAACTATCTAATGATCGAATCACTGCAGCGCTATCACAAATTTTTTGGCGACCGCTTCAAAATTCAATGCCCCTACGGCTCTGGCCCGGAGATGAATCTGTGGAACGTAGCGACCAAACTAGAAGAGAGAATGATCAGTACGTTCACGAAAGATGAAAATGGTTGTCGACCTGTTTATGGCAACAACGAGACCTTTCAAAATGACGAACACTGGCGCGATTATGTTCTGTTCTACGAATATTTCAACGGTGATACGGGCGAAGGGCTCGGTGCTAGCCATCAAACCGGATGGACGGGTTTAGTTGCTAAGCTGATTCATCAGTGCTGTGAGTACAAAGACGCCTGAGTGCTTCTAAACTTCTCTTTCTAGAGCAAAGAAGAAAGGCTCTGCCGATTCTTTGTAATCCATTAGTCCCAACACAGTATTCTCGTTGACCTTTCTAAACACGTCGTGTATCGGCAGGTGGTCGTAGATCATGGTGGCACTCACTTTGCCGCGATGTTCCATCATCCTAAGTCTGGCCTGACTTTCTTCCGTCCTTAGTAGCGAGGTAAACATTGTGTACATCGGCTTAATTGTCTCGTTCTTGGGGATAGGCAGGCGTAACGCCAGCTTCATCATCTGCGGATTGGGTGCGACTTTGAAAGTTTTGCCGCTACCGTCTGAAAACAAGAGCGGATGAACGCAGTCTGGGCTGACAAACTCTTTCCCATACCAGCTAGCAGCTTCTAACAGCCCGTCCATCGGGTGCCCAGTTGGAAAGCCAGACCCTTTCCACCGACCGAACATAAATTCCATAGCTACAGGCTCTAGTCGGTCGAACAGTTCTAGCGCCTCTGCAGTAGTCTTTTCGGTTTGACTAGTAAGGCTCTTGAACTGGGCAATTACGGTTTCTTCTTCGGTAAGCATTGCTTCTAGGGATGGGTGGACTGGTCTATCAGCCAGCATCTATTAGCCAGCATAGAAGAGGGAATAGAAGAGAGGCTCTTTCCGTAGCAGTTTTGCGTACGGCGTGTGGTAACAGAGAAAATAGGACGCAGATAAAAGCCAAGCAGTTCACGAGAGCGATCGCTGCTTGGCTTCTATACCTCTGAGCTGCCTTGCTGGCGGCTATACCTTGTTACTCAGCTTCTTCTCCTGCCTCTTCCATAGGTTCTTCCATCATTTCACCCTCTTCCATGCCTTCTACAGGCTCTCCGACTTCGGGTTCTTCCATGACTTCGGGCTCCTCAACTGTAGGTGTTGTGCAAGCCCCTAGGACCAAAGCTGATGTCAAAACCAAGGGTAGAGCGATCCATTTGATTTTCATGATTAGCGTTTCCATACGTGAATACATCACAATTTATTCGACCCAACTTGCCTTATGGTCTGTCCTAAGAGAGAGATAGAACTTTCATTACAAGTTTGTATAAAATGAACGTTTTCGATGACGCATGCCCTTCGGCGCCAACCTTCGGTACTAGTTAGTTCGAGGCTCAGTTCGAGACTCAGTTCGAGGCGGCGATCGCACATCCCGCTAGCCACCCGGTTGTCCAAGCACTCTGAAAATTAAACCCGCCTGTAATGCCATCAATGTTCAAGATTTCTCCCGCTAGGTGCAGCCCCAGGCATTGCCGACTTTCCATGGTCTTGAAGTTCACTTCCTTTAGCTGTACACCACCACAAGTGACGAATTCTTCTTTGAACGCGCTTTTGCCCATCACGTCGTAGCTACTTTGAGTAAGTAATTGAACGAGCTGGTTCAGCTGCTTTTTCGATAGGTTCGCCCAGGTCAGGGTGCTGTTGATGCCGATACGGCAAAGCAAATATTGCCAAAGGCGTTTGGAGAGTGTTGTATAGGGGCTATGGGTAGCGATCGCCCGCCGACTACAGTTCGCTTTTGTTGCTTTCAGTTCGGCCCTTACCTGCTCTTCGGTTTCTTCCGGCAGCCAATTTACAACTAGCTGCGCTCGGTACTTTGTCCGCTGTAATTCTCTCGCACCCCAAGCCGACAGCTTCAGCACTGCCGGACCGCTAACGCCCCAATGCGTTATCAACAGAGGCCCGGTTTGGGCAAGACTAGCAGTCTTTTTCTTAGCTGCTTTCTGTTCTACTTCGGTATCCTCTATCTTTAGTCGTAGAACAACCGGATCAACCGCAACGCCGCTGAGCTGATGCAGGCGTTTGTCAGAAATGTTGAATGTGAACAGGGAGGGAACTGGGGAGTCTATTGTGTGACCGAGTGACTGAGCAATGCGGTGACCTGCGGGGCTGCTGCCAGTGGTGAGAAGAAGGCGATCGCACTCCACCATTTCTGCTTTTAGCCGTAGCTGAAATCTGTTGCTGGCTCTTTCGATGCGGGTGATGGGCGATCGCGTCTTTATCCGCACGCCTGCCTGCTGCGCTGCTCTTTCCAGACAATTCACAATCGTCGCCGAGTCGTCTGTCACTGGAAACATCCGGCCATCGGCTTCTGTTTTGAGCTGGACACCGCGCTGATTGAACCATGCAATCGTATCTTTGGGCTGAAAGCGACTAAACGCCCCGCGCAGCGCCTTTCCCCCACGCGGATAGCTCAGCACTAGCTGCGCCGGATCAAAGCAGTGATGGGTGACATTGCAGCGGCCACCGCCAGAGATTCTGACCTTTGCAAGTGGCTGGGGTCCGGCCTCGTAGAGGGCGACTTGGTGGTGAGGGTTTTGGGCGGCTGCGATTGCGCCAAAAAAACCCGCTGCCCCGCCACCAACCACCGCTATCTTGAGTCCTCGCTCCGCCATTAGTCAGATCCATTTGCGTTTACAATCCTTTACTATTGTAGGGACTACCTTAACTAGACTATTTTTCCATGGCCAGTAAAGAAAAGATTAGACAGCATCTCGCTCAAAGCGCCACTATCAAGCTAGATCGCATCTCTGAACCGACTAAAGGCGACGAGGCTAAAAAGATGAAGATGATGGAACACGTTGAGAAGAGCAAAGGTACGGTTTAGGAACGACCTGATAATACCTCAATAACAGCTAATGGCTGGTCAAGGCAGAAGGGCTATCGACATGGCGGTCGATAGCCTTTTTGTCTTTTAATGCCTTCGCACAATTGTCCTCATTCGGCTATGGTAACGGCGTTGCTTGTAGGCGTGTTGGCCTTGACGTTGTGATTCAGTTTTCGTTCGTTTTAGTAGAACCCGGTGAGGCAGGTAACGTCGGTGCCGCTGCTAGAGCCCTCAATACGATGGGCCATACAGATCTTCGCCTAGTCCGTCCGAAAGCCGACCACCTCAGCGGAATTGCTAGGGCAATGGCCCACGGTTCTGAACATATTTTAGAAAACGCTTCGCAGTACGAAGATCTTGCCGACGCGATAGAGGGCATCGACATAGCCTGCGCGTCTACTGCTCGCCATCGCTTACAAAAGCATCACTACGTATCGGTTCGCGACCTGTCTGGTGAGCTTGAGGCCAAGGGTGAACTAGTCACTACAGTCGCGGTTGTATTTGGCAGTGAACGATCGGGCCTTAGTAATCAGGATGTGCAATTGTGCGATTTGGTAACGAATATTCCGCAGAGCCAACCTCAGCCGTCGCTAAACCTAGCGCAGGCGGTGATGATCTATAGCTTTGTACTGGCACAGGCTCAGACTGAGGTGCAGATTGCGGATCGGCGGTTGGGACGTGATCGCATTCCTACAGAACAATACGCCCACCTCAAAAGCGCCTTAAAAACAACAATGACAAAGATAGGACTACACCAGCGTACCCAGAGCTACGTTACAAAAGCGCTAGCTAGGCTAAGCTACGAAGATCTCTATCTAATTCAACAGATCCGCACCTTCGTCGACAACAAGATAAGCAACAATTAGCAGATCATTTCTAAGAAGAGTATTCCAGAAAGAACAGCTCAACAAAAGGCAGCCAAAATATAAAACAATAGACTACCTGGTTCAAGCGAAGTCGCTCATACCATGATTGATGCTCGGTATATATAGCGGTTCCCGAATGAGTGAGGTACGATTCTAGCAGTACTCTTCAGGAATGAACCAAAGTAGTCATGAAAGCATACTCGCTAGACTTTCGAGAGAAGATAATGGCGGTCTACCACGCAGGCGGGACTTCGCAGCGTC
>JBCCOH010000030.1:0-46036 GCA_039111275.1 Cyanobacteria bacterium P01_D01_bin.1
TAACACCATGTCTATGTCTGAGAGTGATTTCTCTGAAAAGATTGATGAGAATGGATATGGTGATCGCACCGCTCAGCAGCAGCGTCTACTCAGGAAAACGATCCAAGCCATTCGTCAATCTACCGACATCGAGGCAGTCCTTAAGTCGACAGCCGAAGGGCTCCGGCATCTTATCAAGGCAGATCGCGTGGCGATTTATCGCTTCGAGGCAGACTGGAGCGGCCAGTTTGTTGCAGAATCCTACGAACAGGGCCGTAGCGCACTGCTAGAAAAACAGATAAACTTTCCTGCTATCACCGAAAACATCAGCAACTGTAGCGCTCAGCTGATGAACCTGGAGACTGGCTCAGGCACGGCTACCGATACCCATCTACAAAACAGTGCTGGAGGCGTTTTTAGCCGCAGGGGCACAATTCGCATATGCAACGACATATACAGCGCGAATTTTAGCCAGTGCTATATCGATGCGCTAGAGCTGTACGAAGCCCGCGCCTATGTAATTAGCTCACTGCATAGCGACAATAGGCTTTGGGGTTTATTGGCAGCTTATCAGTGCGATCGCCCTAGGGAGTGGACAGAAGCAGAAGCTGAACTTTTAGAGCAGATCAGCATTCATCTGGGCGTCGCAATTCAGCAAAACAATGCAACCCGAAAAATCAAACAGCAAACAGTCGCGCTAAAGCGGGCTGCAGCCAGACAAAAGGCACTAGACAGCACAATTGATGGCATCCGTCGCTCCCTAGATATCAAGACTATTTTCGATACGACAACGCAGGGAATGCGCGACCTTATCCAGGTTGATCGAGTCGCAATCTACAAGTTCAATCCTGATTGGAGCGGAGAATTTGTTGCAGAATCTTTTAACCCGTCACAGAATTCTTTGATCAACAAGCAGCGTATCTTCCCTGAGATGCGCGAGAAAGCCATCGACTGTGGAGATGCCAATTCAGCAAAATCTCCAGAAAATTCTCCAGAAGGAGCAACCGATATCACTATCGAAGCGCCAACTATCGGCACCGAGTTTCCAGATACACATCTTCAAGAGACTCAAGGGGGCGCTTTCACAGACAGGGGAGCTATTCGCGTTTGCAACGATATCTACGCCGCAGGCTTTAGCGATTGCTATATCAATATTCTTGAGAAATACGAAGCCAAAGCCTACGTCATTGGAGCGCTCCACAGCGGCGACAAACTATGGGGGCTTCTAGCTGCGTTTCAAAGTACTCGCGCACGCCAGTGGACACCCGAAGATTCTGAGCTAGTTGAACAGGTCAGCAATCAGCTAGGTCTAGCACTCCAGCAGGCAGAAGCCATTGCCCAAATCAAACAGCAAAAAACGGCTCTAAACAGAGCAGCAGAGCGCCAGCAAGCGCTAACGCGGACCATTGATAAAATCCGTCAGTCGCTAGATATTCAAGAGATTTTTGATACCGCGACCTATGAGATTCGCCAGCTGCTTCGCGCCCATCGTGTGGCCATTTATCAGCTCAATCTCGACCACGGCGGTCGGTTTGTAACCGAGGCATTTGCAGGCGAGTGGGTTTCTATTATGGATATCCAGAAGAGCAACCCAGAATCGATCGAAGAGTTTGGCCGCTATGCCGTTCAGTGGCTGCAGCAGCATCTCGAATCACAGGATGCAGATGCTGCTAAAGCACCGTCTTCAGCTGAGCTATCAGAAACGCTACGGACATACACCGATATCTACCAAGCAGAATTTCCCGATAGCTATATCAGGCTGCTAGAGCGGTGCGAAGTAAGAGCATATACGATCTCCGCGCTATACAGAGGCGACCAGCTCTGGGGCGTAATTATAGCCTGCCAAAACGATCACCCTCGATCGTGGACAGAAGAAGAAGCAAGCGTGCTAGACCAAGTCAGCAATCAGTTGAGCATTGCGCTCAAGCAGCACCACACCCTGACGCAGGTCAGTCAGCAGGCCGCCAACTTGAAGAAGGCGGCGGTTCGGCAGGCGGCTCTAGCAAAAACAATCGATCGGATTCGACATTCTCTCAATATTGACCAAATCTTTAAAGCAACTACAAAGGAAGTCCGTCAGCTTCTAGATGTAGAAAGGGTGGCGATCTATCGCTTTAGCGAAAACTGGACTGGTGCTTTTGTTGCTGATTCTATCGTGGATGGATGGCAGCCTTCTATGCCTTCTCACCCAGTGGTCGAAACCGTTCTCTCTAAGCCGAATAGTGAGGGCAACTATCCTCGCAACGAGGTATTTGTGCCGATTATTCAAGGAGAGAAGCTATGGGGACTGCTGATGGCATATCAGAACTCTACGCCACGCTACTGGGATGAAGACGAGATTGCGCTCCTAAATCAGGTGGGTGGACAGCTGGCGATCGCCATCAGCCAAGCCGAACTGCTAGAGCAAACCCGCACCCAAGCCGAGCTATTAAACAAAGCGCTTCAGGATTTGAAGCAAACCCAAGCGCAAATTGTTCAGGGCGAGAAGATGGCAGGATTGAGCCAGCTAATGGCAGGCATTGCCCACGAAATCAACAATCCAGTCGGCTTTATCTTTAGCAATGCCGAACCTGCAAGAGAAGAAATCAACGACCTGATCACAATATTAAACCGATACCGAGCTAAGTATCCTGAGCTAGCTCAAGGGTCTCAAGGCCAAGCCGAAGAGAACGAAATCGACTTTATTGCCAAAGATTTGCCCAGGCTAATTGACTCGATGGAAACAGGGGCAACTCGCATTCGAGATATCATGCATCAGCTCAAGGTGTTTTCTCGTAAGGACGAAGAAGGCATCAAAGCAGTGGATATCCATACGGGCATTGACAGCACGCTGTTAGTTCTAGCCCACCGGCTCAGAGGAGATGGCGACTATCTAGCTATCCAGGTCACAAAAGAATATGGCAACTTGCCTCAAGTTAGCTGTCATCCCAGACAGATTAATCAAGTCGTGATGAGCTTGCTCAACAACGCGATCGAAGCCCTCGACGAAGAACACACTCCGCATTCATTCTCCCCATCTGAAGACCAGTCTGGAGACCAGCTTGAAGACAAAAACGAGCATCAGTACAAAGCAAAGAACAAGGTACCTCAGATTCGGATCACAACCGAATGGCTGCCAGAGGCTGGTCGAATTGCCGTCAATATAGGCAATAACGGCCCTAGAGTACCTGAAGAACACATGGCTAGCATCTTCGATCCGTTCTTTACCACCAAGCCAGTGGGGAAAGGAACGGGCTTGGGCCTATCTATCGGCTACCAAATTATCACCGATCTTCACCGGGGGAGCTTGGTATGCCAGTCCGATGACGAGTGGACGTGCTTTCGGATCGAACTCCCGATTGAATGCACTGACAAGGCTTTAAACGAAGGATTCATTCAGGGTTAGTTCCCAATGCTATAGCGATCAGGCATCTGAGCGCAGCGGCGGCTCAACGGTGAAAACGGTCCTATCCATACCGCTATCAACCGTAATGGTGCCTTCTAAATGAGCGATTAGCTTTTGGGTCAGGGCTAAGCCTAGGCCAGTTCCTCCCTACTTCCACGGGTCGGCACTGGGGACTCGGTAAAATTTGTCAAAGATGCGATCACGCTCTTCTTCAGCAATTTCCACGCCTGTGTTGGCCACAGAAATTGCCATCGACTGAGGCTTGCCGACCACCTCAACTAGAATGCTGTGCTCGGGCGGAGTGTATTTACAGGCATTGTTGATTAGCTCTGTCATAATCCGCTCAACGCTAGCGAGATCAGAGATTAGCGCTGGCAATCCCTCATGGATCGTCAGCATCAGCTCCTGCTGGCGGCTAACAGCCCTCGGCCTAAAGCCATTGACCAAACCGGGCAGCCAGGCAGAGATGTTGATCGGCTGCATCAGCATCGGATGATTGCCTACGTCCAATCGCTGCAGATCGAGCAGGTCGTTGATTAGACTGATCTCGCGCTCGCACTCTTCACTCAAAATGCTGTAATAGCGGGCCAGTCGTCCCTTTTCCACCTGAGGCTTAGTCAGCTCTGCTTCCTCGATGCCGTAGTCTTGCTGCAAGGCAATGCCCATCATCTGTAAGGCGACTCGCATACTGGTCACTGGCGTACGCAGCTCATGCGAAACCGTACTGAGAAAATCATCTTTTAGCGTGTTAACTCGTTCTAGCTCGCGTACCTGAGAGCGCGATTCTTGATAGAGCCGCGCCTGGCGAATAGCAATTCCACACTGGTTGGCAACCTGCTGTACCAGCCGAATTTCCGACTCTGTTAGGGCTCTGTCTTTACCGTTGATAAGCCGCAGATCACCTAGGACGATTCGATCGTCCTTACACTGGCACAGCAAACATAGACACTCTGCCCCGCATCGGCGCGAGACCGGCTGCGCATTCATGCAGTACTGTCGAGGTTCGTTGATCTAGATCGTAGAGCGCTGTATTGACGGCTTTTACGTTTAGAACCTCTACCAGCTCATCGACAGCCCTAGCGTATTCACTAGCACCATGCCCGGTTTGCCAGTCGCACTCGTTCTATCAAACACGGTCCTGGCCACAGGAGAGACCAGCGAGCTAACAGACAATGGTTACTAATAGAAAAGCCAGCAATTGTTTGAAAACTAATTATTTACAAATTGACACAACTAATTAACTAGTCACTACAGCATAAAAATATACTCAAAGGCGTCATTCTACGATTGACAAACATTTGCATAATTTGATAAAAGCGGATCATATCGTGATGATAGACGCGCCCTAGCTAATATCACGGACAACAGTAAGACAATCATACTTACGCTATCTAATAATTAGATATATAAACGGTTTCGCCAATAATCTCGGCCTTCACAGTCTCATGACAGCACAGGCATTCAGAATAATATGATGGTTTCAATAAGTTAGACTGGTCAGCCAATTGGTCGTTTCTTGAAAGTACGTAAAATCGCCTAATTGTTGTTATCTTATTTGTTTAATAAAGCCTTTCATCCGGATCGAAATTCTATCAAAAGAAGATAGAAATACAGACGATTGAGGATTCAAAAATATGTTTAGAGCATCAGGTTTTAAGCCGTCAAACTCCAGCCCAAAAGTAAAAAATCTCGACTTGCTAGTTCGCACAGCGATCGCCCATAAAGAGCTATCGCCCGGCGTCGCTGCGCAGGTCAACCAGTATCGAAATGGCAAGCTCAGCTGTAAAGAGCGCAGAATGATAGCAGTTTTAGATGATGCGATCGCCAGTGGTCATATCACTGCGGTCGAAATGCCCATATCAGCAGCGGTACTCCGTAAAGCAGTCTGTAGAGTTGGCTAAATTCCGCCTATGCGGTGATGTCTGGTGCTGATTTATATGAGATAAAAAGGCTAGTAGGCAATCGTTCTGCTGGCCTCTTTCACGCACCATGTCCTTGACTAGTCCCCTCGAACTTTCCAGATGGATACTCTTTTCTATGGGTATCCGCATTCGTGTTCATCAGCTGGCACCACTACCGCGATCGCCTTTCGTGATGATCGCCAACCACCGCAGTTTTCTAGACGCGCCACTGCTAATGGCGGCTACCGCCCAGCCAATCCACTTTGCCTGCCATCACTACATGTCGCAGGTACCGGTCATGAACGAGATAGTTCAGGCGCTAGGCTGCTTCCCGCTTGATAGCCCAAACGAAAGGGGCCGTACATTCTTTAAGCAGGCGACTAGCTTCTTGCGATCGCACCAGTCCATCGGCGTCTTCCCCGAAGGCACCCATCCGATGGTCCAAATTCCCTCACCCAACCAAGTCAACGACTTCCATAGAGGCTTTGCCCACCTGGCTTTGCGTGCACCCGTTGACGATCTAGAAATCGTGCCGACTGCTATTGTGGCGCTAGAAGAAAAACGGCAGGATACCGTTCCCTTCCGGCTGCTGGGCTGGTTCGATCCGAGCGAGCCGCTGTTTCAGCAGTCTGGGCGACACCCGGCGGTGATCTACCGCCAGGTGGCCGTGGTAATCGGGAAGCCTATCTCAATATCAGACCTACAGTCGCACTATCACGGCAAGCAGGCCGGACGCGTAGCCGATGAGCTGACCAATACCTGTCAAAATGAGATTCAAACGCTTTTGAAATCTTATTTTGACTGAGCTTAAGGCTGAGCGCTAGACAGCTAGCTAGCCAATCACTCGGGAACGCTCAGCAGCACTCAGCAGCAGATACGTATGGTTGGACAAAAGCTAACCAGGCGAGGAAGATTGGATACTGTCAAATTCATAAAACCCCATATAAAAGCTCAAATAAAACCGGATGCAAAGGCCAACGTAGGACTAGCGGAACCCTTAAGACCGCTCTTTGTTTACCTACCGGGAATGGATGGGACTGGAAAGCTGTTCGATGCCCAGGCTGACAAGCTATCGCACTGGTTCGATCTGCGCTGTCTGGCACTACCGCCCCAGCAAAGGAGTGACTGGCCGACACTGACGCATCAGGTCAGCAAGCTAATCAGTGATGAGCTAGAAACAGAAAGCGCAAGTTCTTGGGACAGTAGGCTAGGCAAAGAGATAGATAGTGAGCTAGGCAGAGATCTGGGCCGCAGAGAGGATAAAAAATCAGACAGAAGACGGGAGGTCTATCTATGTGGGGAATCTTTTGGTGGCTGTTTGGCGATGCAGGTGTTGGCCCATTCGCCGCACCTGTTTGAAAAGGTCATCTTGATCAATCCGGCCTCTTCTTTTAGGCGAGTACCGTGGATGCAGCTAGGGCCGTTGATTACTCATCGAGTGCCCAATCTGGTCTATCGCTATGGGGCCCAAGGGCTCATTCCTTTCTTGATAGAGCCTTTTCGGGTAAATTGGCGCGATCGCGTTGCCCTGGCCGATGCGATGGGCTCAGTCCCGGCCAAAACCGCCGCCTGGCGTATGAGTCTGCTAGGAAAATTCGAGGCAGAACGGATTCCATTAGAGCGGATGACGCATCCAGTGTTGATTATCGTCGGCGGAAACGATCGGTTGCTGCCTTCCAAGCGCGAGGCCAAGAGTCTGGTGGCTCGCTTTCCGAACGCGAAGCAGGTGCTTTTGCCAGAAAGCGGTCACGCCTGCCTGATCGAGAGTAAAACAGATCTTGCGCAAATCCTTGGAGAGCAGCAGTTTCTACCCACGGATTAAATGTCCGTGTGCTATATCCTCTGCGCCGTCATCCCAATATCCTCTATCATTTAGTAGAAACGAAGCCTACCTCTATACCCCCATGTCCAGACGACTCTTTGGCTGGTTCCGTCAGCTTATCTGCTTTAGCGTGATCGTCCTTGTTACTCTCCAGCTATTGAGTGCGCCCGCTCTAGCTACTAGCCTGTACAGCATGCCGCAGTCACCCGATGGCAAGTGGTTTATCGACGAAGCCTCACAGGTCTCACGGCTCAACGAAGGCAAAATCGAAAGCTCGCTCAAGCAGTTAGCCGAAGCCACTGGCAACGAGGTTCGCTTTGTGACCATTCACCGCCTAGACTACGGTGAAACGATTCAGGATTTTGCAGACAGCTTAGCCGAGCGCTGGTTTCCAACGCCTGAAGCCCGCAGCAATCAGACCGTAATCGTTTTAGACGATGTCACCAACAACATTGGCATTAGCGTCGGCGAGAGTGCTGCCGAAATCTTGGATGAAGATCTCGCCCAAAGCATTGTCGGCGAGACCATGAAAGTGCCTTTGCTAGAAGGCAACCAGTACAACCAGTCTTTCTTGGGAGCGACCGAGCGCCTAGTTGCCGTTTTGTCTGGCGAACCCGATCCAGGGCCACCAGAGGCGTACGATGACACTGTCGATGTCGATCGCACCTACGCCACCGCAGAAGAAACCGAGGCGACTAGAGGCTCTTCGACTACTATTGTTATTGTCCTACTTATTGCAGCGACAGTGATTCCAATGGCGACCTACTACTGGTACATGTCGGTGGGTGGTTAATGGACTGGATCAATCGACTGCCGCGCTGGATGGCTTGGGGCTTGGCACTGCCGCTCCTAGCGCTAAACGGGTGGGTAGCGCTACAGATTTTCACCTTTTTCCGCGCTCAGCTCACTATCTTCTTGACGGCGACGCTGCTTTCTTTTGTACTGAACTATCCAGTTCAGTGGCTCTCTCGCTTCCGGCTGCGGCGATCGCTCGCCATTTTGATAGTGCTGCTGATCACTATTTCGGTCCTGGGCCTGTTGGGCGTCATTTTACTACCGCCGCTAGCCGAACAGATCAACGAGCTGTCCGGGCGGCTGCCTTCTTGGATAGACTCTAGTACCTCTCAGATGGCGGCTTTCCAGAACTGGGCGGCTAGTCTAAATCTTCCGATCGACCTTTCCCGGCTATCGGTTCAGCTCCAGGCCAAGATCACCAGTCAGATCCAAACGATTAGTGCGGGTCTGCTGGCGCTGCTGCCAGATGCCATCAGTAGCATTGTGGACTTGGGTCTGACTGTGGTGCTGACTTTCTATCTGCTGCTCCATGGCGAGCGGCTGTGGGACGGCATCTATCAGTGGCTTCCTGAAGCTTGGAATTCTAGGGCCAGACCTTTAATCAAGCGCAATTTTCAGAACTACTTTTTAGGTCAGTTTACGGTGGCGCTGCTGATGGGCAGTGCTATGACGGTTGCCTTCGTAGTGATCCAGGTCCCGTTCGGGCTCTTGTTTGGGATTGCTGTTGGGGTGATGGCAATTTTTCCGTTTGGCCCAGCGCTAAGTATTACCATTATCAGCTTTCTGACAGCGCTGAAGAGTATTTGGCTAGGGGTACGGGTGGTGACGGTCGCGGCGGTGATTGATCAAGTAGTGGAGAATGCGATCGCCCCTCAGCTAATCGGCGGCTTCGTCGGCCTCAACCCCGTTTGGATCTTGGTCTCGCTGCTACTAGGCACCAAAATCGCCGGCGTTCTTGGACTAATTGTCGCAGTACCCGTCGCTAGCTCGATCAAAAGCATCTTTGAAGACCAAAAGATTCCGCCCTCCCCTTCTCCCGACATGCTTGAAAAAATAGAAGATCAGCCCGCTGATGGTTCAGCGGACGGTTCGGCGCTGGCTTCTGCTTAATAGCCTAAAGTATCTCCCCTCCCGTGGAGGGGTGCCCCGCAGGGGCGGGGTGGGCCCGCAACCTACGCTAAATAGATGCATTGCCCCTACCATCCGCGATTAGTTAGCCTCCGTCGGCGCACTCTCTGTCGGTGCGGCAGCATCTTCGTCTAGGAACAGCAGCTCTTCGACGTCATCCGGCTCGTCGATCTCTCCCACGATGGCCGGACTGGCACTTTCCTCATCACCAAAGATGGCCTGCAGCCCCTGATCTAGGGTCTGCGCCATTGCAATGCGATTCTTGTAAGCGACAATCACTCTAGCGAGGATAGGCAGTCGGTTTTGCTCTGCTTCTAGGTAAAGCGGTTCTACGTACAGCAGCGACTGCTCAATCGGAATAACCAGCAAATTTCCTTGATTGGCCCGCGATCCTTGAGTGTTCCACAGCGAGATGCGCTGCGAGATACTAGGCTCTTGATTGATACGGGCTTCGATTTGTTCGGGGCCAAAGACTAACTCCTGTTTTGGAAACTGATAGAGCAGTTGCTTTCCATATTGCTCACCGTCCGAGCGAGCGGCCAGCCAGGCTACGAGGTTGTTTCTTTGAGCCGGGGTGAACGGCCGCAAAAGCACAAACTCGTCCTCGTCTTCCTCCGGTAGTTCCATAATTAGATAGTAGGGTTTGACGACCTGGGCCTCGTTTGCGTAGATTTCGTTCGGCGCCCGCCACTGGTCTTCTCGGTTGTAGAACACCTGCGGGTCAGTCATGTGGTAAATCAGCAGCTGATTGGATTGAACTGCGGAAAAATCTTGTGGGTAGCGGATGTGCGTCCTTAGAGTGTCGGGCATGGCCGAAAGCGGCTCAAACGTACCGGGGAATATCTGGGTCCAGGTGCGAATAATCGGATCGCTCTCATCGGCAATATAGAAATGAACAGAGCCGTTGTAGGCGTCAACCACGACTTTGACAGAGTTACGAATGTAGTTGTAGGGATTATCGCCTGGGTCAGCATAGGGATAGCGATCGCTCGTTGTATACGCATCTACCATCCAGTACAGATAGTTAGTGCCTGATTCTTCACCAGGCGTAGCAAAGTTTTCACCAGCGTCGGCAACTACCAGATAGGGATCTTCGTCAAACTGAAGGAACGGCGCGATTCTATTGATCCGCTGCTTGATGTTGCGGCGAAACATCAGCTTGGTATCGGCGGTAAAGTCATCGGTCAGCAGCATTTTCCAGTCGCGCAGATGCTTGGCAAACAAGAGCCGCTTCCACAGCGGACCAATGTTGATTCCACCGTTGCCGTCGTAGCTGTTGTATACGTTTTCGCTGCCGCTAGGAAAATCTAGCTCGGGAATCCGCGAGTTCGGCATGATGTACGTATTGGTCAATTCGCCAAAGTAGATGCGCGGTTTGCCAATCGGAATAGAGCGGCGCACGGCCTCAGAGCTGGGGGTATGGGCAATGTCCCTGATGAAGTATTCAGGCAGTCCGCTAGGGCCAGCAACGTTGACAGGGCTCATTGTGAAGCCGTAGCCATGGGTGTAGATCAGGTGCTCATTGACCCAGGTTTGGGCTTCGGCGGGGACCTGTTCATAGTTCAGCTCGCGCGCGGAGATTAGCACCTGACGGCGTCTAAGGGCTTCGTTGGTCTCGGCAAAGCCGTAGCGATCGACATCCGCGTCGGCGAACTCGTAGTAGAGACGAATCTGCTGTAGCTGACGGTTGGATTCTAGAAGCGGACGAGTGTCCCACAGCCGGATATTGTCGATAGTTGAGCGGTTTTCTTCTAGGGCGGCGGTAGTCAGCGTGCCTTGCGGATTGAATTCTCTAGCTTCGATATTGTCTAGATCAAAGGCGTTGCGAGTAAAGGCAATCGTGCGCTCGATGTAGGGGGTTTCTCGCTGTAATTCATTGGGCTGGACGACCAGACGCTGGATTAGCCAGGGCGCAAGGGTACTGCCTAGTAAAGTCAGAAGTAGGTAGAGGGCGATCGCACCCACCACCGGCCTCGCTTTTAGCACGCCACCACTAATCCTGAGCCGCCTAGTCAGAATTTTTCCGCCAAACGCTCTACCCGCTAGCGTCGCAGCTAATCCCAGAGCGATAAAGCTGAGGGCCGTATTGACAGGCAATCCTACGAAGATATCTGTGAAGCTCGCACCATAGCTAACGCCCTGTGGGGAATAGAGGAGTTCGTAGCGCCTGAGCCAATCGCCTAGCGCTGTGACTATCAGCAGACCGGAGGCGATCGCCGATAGATGCCGCTGCTGCCCCGACGAAAATCCTGCGAACCGCCCCTGACTGAAGGTATTGCCCGCCAGCAAATACTCCAGGGTGACTGCCACCAGCATGAACATCAGTATTCCTGAGAGCCAAAATTCTATCAACTCCCACAGCGGCAGCCGGAAGATGTAGAAGCTAAGTTCTTCATTAAAAACCGGATCGAACTGGCTAAAGGCAGAGGGGTTCAAGGTAGGCAGCACTCTCGCCCATTCTTCGGTAGCGGTGATGCTAAAGCAGATACTGAGGATGACGGCGGCTGTACGCAACAGGCTCATTGGGGAAGCGATTAGGGCGATCGCACCCGCACAAACCAGTCCTAGCCAGATTGGCTGAACCACCAAAGACTGAGCGAGCTGCCAGTTGGCATTAAAGTTTAGGCCCAGCGGCGTCGGAATCGAAGTGCGCGTCGTCGATAGTTCAATTAGCGCGATCCGAATGTGATGAAACAGGCCGCTGCTGATGATCACGCCTAAGCAAAACAGAACTGGCAGCAAGGCTCTTAGACCTATGCCAATGCTGAGGTTAGCCTGATTCGGCAGCAGGCAGTTGCGGTTGAATTTAAGTTTTTCGGCGGTGTTGAAATTGAAGAAGGTGAAGCCGAGGCTGGCGAATAGGGTGATAGAGCCGAGGAGGAGTTGAGTGCGCGATCGCACCCAAAACTCAGACAAAAAGCCCAGTTCATCAAACCACAGCCCCTCCGCCCAGTAGTCCGTTGCCACATACGACAGCACCAGCAGCAAAACAGCCGCAGTAACAGCCCGGCGAACCGCTCGAACCCGCTTTCTGCGCCGACTCGGATATTCAAAGCTGCCTTCTACGGTTCCATCGGCAGTTCCATCGACATATCTTCCCTGCGCTCGGCTCATCGCCTACTGCCCCCAAAAGTCGATCGCCCGGTAGCCCAACTCCGCCATCATATGCCGCAGCATCGGGATACTCAGTCCCACCACATTGGTATGGCAGCCCTCAATCTTCTCGACAAACATACTGCCCTTGCCATCGGTGGCAAATGCCCCGGCACAGTGCATCGGCTCCCCTGTGTCTATATAAGCTTCAATCTCTTGATCAGAAGGATTCGCAAAAAACACTTTCGTCATTCGATGGCGTACCAAAGGCGCCTGTCCTGGCGCAATCAGCGCATAGCCTGTTAGCAGTTCACCCGAACCACCCCGCATAGACCGCCACCGATCGATTGCTTCTTGCCTGCTCTCCGGCTTTCCGTATGGCACGTTATCAATGGCCAAAACAGAATCACATCCCAGCACCAGCGCACTCTTAAACTGTGGCGCTACTGTCTCGGCCTTGCCCAGTGCCAGGACTTCTACCAGCTTACGCGGATCGCTAATTACCACCGCATCCTCGTCAAAATTACTAGGACAGACAAATGGCTGAATACCTGCATCGATCAACAGGTTTCGACGGGCAACAGAGGCGGAAGCCAGTACGAATTGAGTATCAGCCATAAGGATGCTTTAGAAAAGGGCGAAACGTATACGACGAAAGCTGTAGAGAACCAGCCTAACAAGAAATAATACAAAAGACGCACCCTGACGGAGGGAAGTGTCAGGGTGCGTCTTTTGTTGTGGTGTGGCTACTCTGCGAGAAGAGCAAAGCTCTACGATTCCGCTCAGCTACCGGAGTCTAGGGAAGTGAGTACTTAGTAGACAGAGAAAGAAGCAACGGTTTGCTTCATGGTGTCTTTCATTTTCTCCCAGCGTGATTCTGGCAGGGAGGCATTAAAGGTGTAGAGCTGGCCACGTCGGATGATGACGCTGGCTAAATCGTGGCGCTGACCAGAGGGGAGATTGGCAATGTATTCGAGAATGTAGTAAAGCTTGTCGCCTGCTTCAAAGGACTGAGCATTGACGAGTTCTACGTTGCGATCATCTGGTGCTAGAGAGGTGATGCTTTTAGATAAGGTGTAGCCAACTTCTGAGGGTGTCCCGAGATCAGGCAAGGTCTTACCACCAGACACGGGACTAATGACGACACTGACGTTCTCACTAGAGCGGATGATGTCGTGAAAGACGGTATCGGGACCATCTTCGACCTGAGCAGGTACCCAGCCAGTTGGGTACTTGAACTCGTAGCCTTCGTAGCTGTCGTTATAGGATTGCAGGCTAACGCCGGGCGAGCAGCTCTGTAGGCCCAAAGCGAGCACAATCACAAACAGCAGGGCAAATCGCTTCAGCAGCTTAAACGTATCTTTCATCATCCGATATCTATAGTTCTCTGGCTATACCAATTGTGCCATGAGGCGGGAAGTCCTAGACATCGCGGGCACAATTCTCGAGAGAAGCTTCCTACTTTGCATTACTTTCAGGAGTCAATATCTTGGATCTCGATTCACTCAGACAAAGCATTGCTAGCGTGAATTTAACTGCGCCTTATTCCAACTATATTCTTAGACTTGCGAAGCCATGTGTCAGCATTACACTTATGGTAGAGGACGCAATTGAAGACAAGGGTAGCCGATTTGGGGGGCACCCATATCTACCACTAGATTTTCAGTGGCCAACCCGTGATGTCGGAGAATATCGGTTTCTCGGCCAAATCAACTTCACACAAATAGTAGACAGACCGACTTGTCTGCCTGATTCTGGACTGTTAAGTATCTTCTACGCATTCGATGAAGATGGCGCAGTCTTTTGGGGCGATGATGGATATGTCTTAGGGTTCTACTGGGCTGATTGCGACGATCACTCAGTTGCTGTTTCACCAACCGATGCAGTTCATAACAGCATTGCAATCAAGCTAGTTGGCGGAATTGACATTCCGCGTCATGAAGATTTGCGCAGTGACTGGCCATTCGATAGCAATGCGTTAGATGAGCTAGTAGACGTCCTAGAGGATAGCAACGAATACTTACTGGGCTACCCATCTTTCACTTCGCTAGCTTATGACCCTACGCCTAAAGGCGACTGGATTTCACTACTGACAGTTCGCTCACTCAGCGAACTTGACTGGTGCTGGCATGACGATGACAAGTTGATGGTATTTATCGAAACGGACAAGTTGGTCAAACGAGATTTTAGCCTTCTCAAAAGCGACGCTGGATAGACCTAATACTCAGTCCAAATAAACGCTGCTATCTGGCGTTCATACAGAACTAGAAGTTTTTTATTGTTGCTACGAGTGATCTGACAAGACATACACCTGCGCTAGAAGAAGTCTTTCATATCAGGGACTTGGGGCGTACTCAGCGCTGCGATCTGCGTCTCTATGATCTCCAAAATTTCATTGCCTACATTCTCATAGTCCTGCCAGCCCGCTTCTGCCCTGGGATCCTTGACCGTATAGACAGGGACGCCCTTTAGCGCTGCCTTTTGGAATGCTGCAAACCGCCGGATGCCCTGCTCGAATACAGGAAGCTGAGCTTCTTGTAGTAGCTCTTTCACCTCCTGACCTGCTTTGCTCGGCTTTGGTGGGATAGAGGTGATCAAAATGCGGTAGTGACTCGTATCGATGGCTTTGAGATACTCCACGGTTAGTACCAGGGCATCTAGCGCTAAGACATCTGGCGTTGTGGGTAGCACTAGCAAGTCGCAGGTTCTAGCTAGCGCCGAGAGATCTTCAGGAATCGGCCTAGCAGGCGTATCTATGACCACATTACTATCGGGATTTATTTTTTGGTCTGCATCCCACTGATCGACCACTTCAAATGGCAGTTCGCCTCTACTCGCCCAGCCCAGCGCCGAGCGGTTCGGATCAGCGTCGATCAGCACCGTTTCACCCTGACCTTGCAAAAAGGCCGAAAGATGAATGGCAGTCGTCGTTTTACCAACGCCGCCTTTAAAGCTAGCAACGGTGATGATCATCTAAGCGGTTAGATCCGATCCTTAGCTATATATCTTGGCGATATAGTTTGTATAGCTAACTTATACAGCAGGATTGACTTAGAGTCAGGGAGTCAGAGAGTCAGGGAGTCAAATACGGACAGATGATAATCGAGCTGCCGGATAGAGAGGCGACGCAGGCGTTGGGGCGATCGCTCGGAAATCAGCTATCAGCAGGCAGTGTACTCCTATTAAGAGGCGATTTAGGCAGCGGCAAAACGACGCTGGTGCAAGGGTTAGGGCTAGGTTTAGGCATTCCAGAGATCGACAGCCCTACCTTCACCCTAATCAACGAGTACACAAAGGGCCGCATACCGCTCTATCACATCGACCTCTATCGGCTGTCTGCGGCGGAAGCAGACGCGCTATATCTAGAGACCTACTGGGAAGGCACTGAGACAGAACCAGGCATCGTCGCGATCGAATGGGCCGAGCGGCTGACGCATTTGCCACCAGAACCGATTGAGATGGCATTGAGCTATGTTGATCAGGGCCGACGAGCGGATCTAATCGTGCCCGCATCGCTAAGTCTAGATCTATAGAACCACTTTCCTTTTGCAGAAGTGAATGTACGGCAATCCCTTCCTTCTAGATAGGGTAGAGCTCGCCTTCCGACTATGGAAAAGCGCTACAGTAAATAAAAGATATACAGCTGTTTTAATAGCCGCTCAAACCCCGAAATCCATGATTAGCTCCGTGATTGAAAACATCAAATCCTGGGCGCACGTTTCTCTAGCGCGACCGCTTAAGACCTTCTTCAAATCTGCGCTTGTGGTCGGATTAGTCGCCGTCCTAGTCTTCTCTCAGGCGGACGGTGCCTTTGCCGCTCGCTCTGGCGGACGCATTGGTGGCGGTAGTTTCCGCGCGCCTAGTCGCTCTTATTCCACGCCTAGCCGTTCGCGTGGACCTTCTAGCTACAGTGGTGGCTATCGGGGCGGCTACGGTGGCGGTTACTATCCCGGCGGCGGTTTTGGCTTTCCGTTTATCCTGCCGTTTGTTGGCGGTGGCGGTATAGGCGGACTGTTTGGCATCTTTGTCACCATTGCGATCATTAATTTCATCGTTCGTAGCTTCCGTGAGGCAGGCTTTGGTGGAGAGGGCGGTGTAGATACCTACAGCAGCAATCCCATTGTTTCTGTAGCTCGTTTACAAGTAGGTCTACTCGCTGATGCTCGCAGCTTGCAAGCCGACCTGACTCAATTAGCTGAAACTGCTGATACGAGCGACTCTGCTGGTCTAGCCAAAATTCTTCAAGAAACCACACTCTCTTTGCTGCGTCACCCGGAATATTGGGCCTACGCAGATATTGACTCAGATCAGACTCGCCTATTGTCTGCCGAGCAAGCTTTTAACCAGCTGGCGATCGCAGAACGCAGCAAATTCACAAAAGAATCCCTCTCTAATGTCAACGCTCAGATCTCGCAGGCAAAAACCACAGCAGCGCTCAACAGCAGTGGTGAGCTAGCCATGGCTGAAGCGCCTGGAGAGTACATCGTGGCTACTGTCCTAGTCGCTAGCCAAGGCAAGATTGACTTGCCACAGGCTACAACGTCTACAGAAGATGTTCGCCGAGCCATTAACACCATCGGCGCTATCTCCAGCGAACAGCTAATGGCTGTAGAGGTA
This sequence comes from Cyanobacteria bacterium P01_D01_bin.1, assembly GCA_039111275.1. Lineage (GTDB taxonomy): Bacteria > Cyanobacteriota > Cyanobacteriia > Phormidesmidales > Phormidesmidaceae > Phormidesmis. The sequence continues at coordinate 16,721 of JBCCOH010000030.1, forward strand.
CTTTGGACGCCGCAAGTCTCTGGTGAGACGCTCACTGCGGATGAGCTAATTGCCGAATATCCCAACCTTCAGCTGGTGTAGACTCTTTTCTAAAGTTCGCATACTACAAGTCGCACGTATTCCGAATTACACGTTTGTCTGAAGAAGCAGAGGCTGATTTAACAGCCTCTGCTTTTTTGTGGCTGAAATGTACTGAATATGCTTAACTTTTAGCCATTGGCCTTATAGCGTTTCTCGGATGCATCCGAGAAACGCGAGTCACTTGACCTGTTGTTATATAAAGCTTTCAACCTGAGAACTGGACCTCAGTCAAGTGACCAACGCTATAGTCCGCACAAGAGAGACAGAAGATGCTGCTGGTACTGCTCACCCAAATACTGCTATTTGCTTCGATTGGGCTTCTGATTTGGTATTTCCTCATCAAGATCCTTGGTCAGAAATCTCTAGCTTGGTTTGGGGGTGTCATACTGATTGCCCTGCTAATTGTCTCTTATTCAATACCCGATGAAAGCATCATTCAGCGCATCTGGCAGGTGCTATCGTTTCCACTTACGCCTTTGGGCGCATCAATTGTCCTGATCGGCCTATCACTGGGTAATGGATTTAGTAAAATCAGCACTCAGCCCGCTGCCTTTGCGCTAGCTATTTTACTAATCTCAAGTATCCCACTGACTGCAAAGCTGCTGGTAGGGCAGTCCGAAAGGTCCATTCGTCAGGCGTACATCCAGCAAGCAGAGCTGTGCGGAGAGGTCTGCCGTGCTGACGATATTCCGGGGACAGGCAATATAGCAGAAGCAGCTGCAATCGTAGTTTTGGGTGCTCGTAGTGACATCGATAGAGCCATCACCATATCAGCGGATATCGCGACTGCTGATGCGCCCACGTACACGGCGTTAGCGCCCAGAATTAACTACGCCGGGGACCTCTATGCCGAGTCTCGACGACTCGGAGGTGCACCTTTTGTAATTGTAACGGCGGGTTCTGGAGACCAAGATTCTGATCAAAGAGCAATCATTCGCGAGATCATGGCACGAAATGGCATTGCTAGTCAGGATATTCGCATCGAAAGTAGCGGACTGGATATTAGAAGGACCGCTGAGGATGTCGAGGAGTTCTTGGAAGAGCAGGAGTTAATTGGTGATAGAGATGAGCGGCTACAAGATGGGGGAAACCGAGACGATCCGCGAGTGATTCTCGTCGCGCCAGCGATGATGATGTCGCGTGCTGCGCTGACTTTCGAGCGGATTGGACTACAAACTATTGCTAGACCGACCAGTTTCACGACTCTACCTGTGGATACGGGGGATTTGCCTAGGACGCTACTGGACCTAGTTCCTAGCGTGGATGCGCTTCAGCTCACCACTCAATATTGGAACGAACTGCTGACCTCTCTGTATTACTTTCTCAGAGGCTGGCTACCTAACTTTAACTTTGGCTGGGATTCTAGCATCGAGCTGTAGAGCGAGTGTAGATACAAAACGAGTGTAGATACAAAGCAAGCGTAGATACCTGCCGTCAGCGGTAATGCGGTTGCTGGTAACCTGTGTAGCATAATGAAGGTCTCTGGTTATTCTACCTGCCGTCTTGCTACGGCTCGATTGCGATCGCACCTATGGCTCCATCTCCGACCCATCCTTCGGCCCAACCTCCGGCTCAACCTTCCAGATTCAAGCGCTTAGTCGGCTATCTTCGACCGCACTGGAAACCAGTCAGCCTAGGTCTGCTCTCGCTTTTGATTGTCAATGCGTTAGGCGTAACAATTCCCCTGATTATTGGCTACATCGTCGACGAGCTCTCCGTTTCTTTTACTTTCAATCGACTGGCACTCTACGTAATTCTGGTCCTAGTCCTAGCCAGCGTCATGTGGGTCATTCGGATGGCCTCGCGGATTCTCTTGTTCGGTGCGGGTCGGCAAGTCGAGTTTGATCTAAAGCAGCGGATTTTTGATCATCTGTTGACACTCGAACCCGCTTACTTTGGTCGCAATACCATCGGCGATCTGATCAACCGCGCCACTAGCGATGTCGACAACATTCGGCGACTGCTTGGCTTTGCGATTCTCAGTATGGCGAATACGCTGTTTGCCTACGTGATGATCGTACCGACGATGGTGAGCTTGGACGGGGGAGTGGCGCTTTTTTCGCTGGCGGTCTACCCACTGATGTTTGGCGTCGTTGCGATATTTGGCAATCGTCTGCGCAGGCAGCAGCTAGAGGTGCAAGAAGAAATCTCTGACTTGAGCGATCTAATTCAAGAGGATATGGGTGGTATTTCTCTCGTGAAGATCTACGCTCAAGAAGAGAACGAACGCCGCGCGTTTGCCCGTCAAAATCAAGGGCTTTTGAAGGCTAATCTAGCATTGGCAAAAACGCGTAATACGCTCTTTCCGCTGCTAGGTGGCTTTGCCAGTCTGAGCTTGGTAATTGCGCTGGCAATTGGTTCCCAGTCAATTGTGGCGGGTCGTCTGTCCCCAGGAGACTTTGTTGCGATCATTCTCTACATTCAGCAGCTTGTCTTTCCAACGGCGCTGTTGGGCTTTACGATTACCGCCTACCAAAGGGGCGAAGTCAGTCTGGATCGCATCGAGGCAATTTTCGAGACTCAGCCTAGAATTCGTAACGCGGCGAGTATGATCGCTTTGCCGCAGCCAGTAGGTCGGCTTCGCGCTGAAGGCTTGACGTTCACCTATCCGGGCTCGAGGGTTCCCGCCCTCGATAACGTCAGCTTTGTGATTGAACCGGGTCAGACCATTGCGATTGTCGGTCCTATTGGGTCTGGTAAATCTACGCTGGCAATGGCTTTGCCTAGGCTCTTGGAGATTGAGCCACAGCAGCTTTTTCTAGATGGTCATGATATTACTCAGATTGAACTGAGCGATCTGCGCGGTGCGATCGCCTTCGTCCCCCAAGACAGCTTTCTATTTAGCACCACTATCCAAAACAATGTCCGCTACGGCGATCCGATGGCAGAACTGCCCGAAGTGGAAATCGCCGCCAAAGAAGCGCAGCTTCACAGCGAAATCCTTAACTTTCCCCAGCAGTACAAAACGGTCGTAGGCGAGCGCGGCATCACCCTGTCGGGCGGTCAAAGGCAGCGATCGGCATTGGGCAGAGCACTGCTAATAGATGCACCAATTCTGGTTCTAGACGACGCCCTCTCTAGCGTGGATAACCAGACAGCGACTCAGATTCTGTCGAATTTGTCCGACGATGCTCGGCAGAAAACGGTGATCTTTGTATCTCATCAGATGTCTGCGGCTGCGGCTTGCGATCGCATCCTGGTCATGGACCAGGGCCGCATCGTCCAGTCCGGCACTCACGATTCCTTGGTCAGTCAGCCGGGGCTCTACCAGGAGCTTTGGAATCAGCACAAGCTCAAAGAAGTTTTAGCCTAACGTGAGTTCGCGCTCAGCCTTTCGTGGTGTAGTAAGCAAAGTGCAAAGAGCTGTAGTACCCTACGAAGATAGTCATTTCAAGGCGCTCAGCAAGGATCAAGACTTTGAAGAAAATCCTGATTCTGACTGCGAATCCTAAGAATAGTGACAAGTTACGCCTGGATGAAGAAGTGCGAGAAATCCAGGAGGGGTTGCGGCGATCGCGCAGTCGAGACCAGTTTGAAATTATTTCTAAATGGGCGGTGCGTCCGGATGATTTGCGGCGGGCGCTGCTGGACCATGAGCCGCAAATTGTGCATTTTTCGGGGCATGGGGCTGGCGAGAAGGGGCTGATTTTGGAGAATAATGCGGGCCAGATGAAGCGGGTGAGTGGCCCGTCACTGGCGCGGTTGTTCAAGCTGTTTAAGGAGAAGGTGGAGTGTGTGCTGCTCAATGCCTGCTACTCAGAGGCACAGGCGGCAGCGATTCATCAGCATATTGACTGTGTGATTGGGATGAATCAGGCAGTTGGTGATGCGGCAGCGATTGAGTTTGCGGTGGGTTTTTATGATGGGCTGGGGGCGGGGCGTTCGTATAGCGATGCGTTTGAGTTTGGGGTGTCGGCAATTGATTTGGAGGGGATTCCGGAGACGGCGACGCCTCAGCTGAAGCAGCGGATACCGCAAGCGAAGGAACCACCGGAGCAGGGTGCCACATCGTCTTCGGGAGTGCTGCCGACTGACGATATTGTGACGACGGTTTCTTCCTCCCCAGTGAAAACAGACTCGACGCCAGCAGTCCCTCCAACTGCGCAGCCGACAGGGTTATCATCAACAGTGGGCACGAGATCTCGCATTTTTATTAGCTATAAGCGGGGCGTAGAGCCTGATGAGCCGATTGCGCGAGCGGTATATGAGGCGCTGACTGCAGAGCATGATGTGTTCCTAGACCAGACGATGCCAGTGGGTGCGCCTTGGGCGGAGCGGATCGAGCAGGCACTGCAGCGGTCTGATTTTTTGATTATCTTTTTGTCGGCGCAGTCGGTGCATAGCGAGATGGTGCTGGGTGAGGTGGAGATGGCTCACCGACTGATGAAGACCTCTGGGCGACCGATGATTTTGCCGGTGCGGTTGGGGTATCGAGATCCTTACGTGTATCCGCTAAGTGCGTATTTGAATCCAATTAACTGGGCGCTGTGGGAGACACCTGCGGATACGCTGGGGTTGTTGGCAGAGTTAAAGCGGGCGATCGCAGGGGCGGGCCTTTCGATAGATTCAGACAGTGCCAAACGAGATATCACCCTTGCCTCTACCGAGTCAGAGACTACCGAGCCAACTGTAGCGGGCGCAGCCACCGAGCAGGTGATTCCGCTGCCGCAGCCCTCTGCTCAGCCAGTGACCTTTCAGCCGGTAGCATTGGAGCCTGCGGAGGGGACGATGGACCCGGAGTCGCAGCTGTATGTGGAGCGGGACTGTGATGCGATCGCCCAAGCGACAATTCAGCGCAGAGGGGTGACGCTGACGATTAAGGGGCCGCGTCAGATGGGTAAAAGCTCATTACTGATGCAGGTGATTGATGGAGCGATGAAGGCTGGGAAGCAGGTAGTGTATCTGGATTTTCAGCTGTTTGATCAGGATGTATTGAAGTCGGCGGAGTCATTTTACCCGCAGTTTTGCCGGAGTATGACGGAGCAGTTGGGTCTGCCGGACAAGGTGGCGGAATATTGGGAGGGCAGCAGCGGGAATGTGCGGTGCTGTACGCGCTACATGCAAACCCACATTTTGAAGGAAGTGGGCGGGCCGCTGGTGCTGGCGATGGATGAAGTGGACCGGATGTTTGATGCGGACTATCAATCGGACTTTTTTAGTATGTTGCGCAATTGGCATAATAGCCGGGCGCTGCCGATGAATCGGATCTGGAAGCAGTTTGACCTGGCGCTGGTGACAGCGACGGAGCCATATCATCTGATTGCGAATTTGAATCAGAGCCCGTTCAATGTGGGCGAGGTGCTGCCGCTGAGTGACTTTAGCGCAGCGCAGGTGACGGATTTGAATCGGCGGCATGGAAATGTGCTGACGGCTGAAGAGGAGCAGGCGCTGATGTCGCTGTTGAATGGGCATCCGTATTTGGTGCGGCGATCGCTGTACCTGGTTGCGCGGCGGCAGCTTAGTGTGGCGGCGCTGTTTGCACAGGCGGATGGGGATAATGGGCCGTTTGGCGATCATTTGCGGTATCACCTGTTTCGCATTTATGACAATCAGGAGCTGGCGCAGGGGCTATTGCAGGTGATTCGGGCGGGGCGCTGTCCGGATGAGCGGATTGTGCGGCTGCTGAGTGCGGCGGGGCTGGTGCGGCGAGCGGATGAGCGGGTGGTGCCTCGGTGCCGGCTATATGCGGATTATTTTGGGAGGCATCTTCATGGCTGAGAAGGAGGCCAATGCTATGAATTCTGGCGCTGTAAATCCGAACTTGTACACCGTTGGTGGGACGGTGCAGGCGAATGAGGAAGGACTCTATATTGAGCGGCAGGCGGATGGGGAACTGTTGGCGCTGTGTGAGAATTCTAAGTTTGCCTATGTGCTGACGCCTCGGCAGATGGGGAAGTCGAGCCTGATGATTCGCACGGCCCAGCGGCTGATTGATGATGGGCGGCAGGCGGTGATTGTGGATTTGACTCAGCTGGGGACGCAGCTGAGTGCGGATGAGTGGTACAGCGATTTTTTGGATTTGGTGGCGAGTCAGCTGATGCTGGCGACGGATGTGAAGCAGTGGTGGAAAGAGAATGGGGAGTCGGGGCTGACGCTGCGGCTGACGCGGTTCTTTCAGGAGGTGGTGCTGGCAGAGGTCGCAGAGCCGGTTGTTGTATTTGTCGATGAGATTGATACGACGCTGAGCTTGGAGTTTACCGATGATTTTTATGCGGCGATTCGGTATTTGTATGTGGCGAGATCAACCGATTCGAGGTTGCGGCGGCTGTCATTTGTGCTGATTGGGGTGGCGACGCCTGCGGATTTGATCAGGGACCCGAAGCGGACGCCGTTTAATATTGGGCAGCGGGTGGATTTGACGGATTTTACGGCGCGGGAAGCGTTGCCGTTGGCGGCGGGATTAACGTCTAAGAAAAAACAAACTAAACAAGAAGAACAGTTGTTAGATTGGGTACTTGCCTGGACCGAGGGGCATCCGTATTTAACGCAGCGACTGTGTCGGGCGATGGTAGAGAAGATGGCGCAAGATGAGCTGATGGCCGGTGCAAGCTGGACGGATGTAGGCGTTGCAGAATTGGTGGCGGAGACGTTTCTGGGGCGGATGAGTGAGCAGGATAACAACTTGCAGTTTGTGCGGGATATGTTGACGAAGCGGGCTCCGGAAGGACTAGATCAGGAGGTGTTGACGACTTATCGGGAGATTTATCGCGATAAGAAGCCGGTGCTGGATGAAGAACAGAATTTGGTGAAGTCGCATTTGAAGCTGTCGGGCGTGGTGCGGCGAGAGGGGAAGCACCTGGCGGTGCGGAATCGGATTTATCAGGAGGTGTTTGGCGAAGCGTGGATTCGTGAGCATTTGCCGGAGAGTTTTTGGCAGCGATATAAGCCGGTATTGAAATGGGCGATTCCTGTGACGGCGGCTTCAGTGCTTTCGGCGGGGGTGATGGCGGGGCTAGCACAAGAAGCGAGACAAAGTGCTCAGGAAGCGAGAGAACAGACAGAGTTGGCTGAGCAAAGTGCTCAAGAAGCAGAAGAACAAAGAAAAATTGCAGAAGAACAAACAGAGTTGGCTGAGCAAAGTGCTCAAGAAGCAGAAGAACAAAGAAAAATTGCAGAAGAGAATGAGACAGCCGCAGAAGAAGCGCTGGAAAATGAACGAGCGGCAAATGAACAGAGAGAGCTCGCATTAGACACTGCTGAAACTCAACGGCAGCGAGCCCAAGAACAGACGGGTATTGCACAGCAGCAGCGACAGCGGGCGGAGACCCAAGCAACGCTGGCGCAGAAGCAAACTCGTCGAGCGGAAGCGCAGACCGAACTTGCCCAGCAACAAACAGAACTGGCCGAACAACAGACAAGAGTTGCTCAGCTACGCGAACAGGCTGCCCGCGTGCTGAACTTATTGCCCACCAGCAGTGCAGTCTCTGGGTTAGTGCTGGCGATTGATACGATGGCCCAAAGCGTGGAACCAAGCCAGTCAGTGCCTGCCGTAGAGATGACAGCACAATCTAGCTTGCTAAAAGCAGTACAAGTCTCACAAGAAACAAACCGGCTCGAAGGCCATAGGTCTGCGGTCCGGTCGGTGGCCTTTAGCCCGGATAACCAGCACATCGTCAGTGGTAGTGGCGACGGCACCCTCAGGCTCTGGGATGCCCAATCCGGCTCTCCCATCGGCCAACTCCTCGAAGGCGATGGGTCGGTAGTTTATTCAGTGGCCTTTAGCCCAGATAACCAGCGCATCGTCAGTGGTAGTAGCGACGGCACCCTCAGGCTCTGGGATGCTCAATCCGGCTCTCCCCTGGGAGACTCTCTCCAAGGCCATGGATCTGTAGTCTATTCGGTGGCCTTTAGCCCAGATAACCAGCGCATCGTCAGTGGCAGTCTCGACGGCACCCTCAGGCTCTGGGATGCTCAATCCGGCTCTCCCCTAGGCAACCTCTTTGAAGGCGATGGGTCGGTAGTCTATTCGGTGGCCTTTAGCCCAGATAGCCAGCGCATCGTCAGTGGTAGTCGCGACGGCACCCTCAGGCTTTGGGATGCTCAGAGCGGTTCACCCCTGGGAGACCCCCTCGAAGGCCATGAGTCAGAGGTCATGTCAGTGGCCTTTAGCCCGGATAACCAGCACATCGTCAGTGGTAGTGGCGACGGCACCCTCAAGCTCTGGGATGCTCAAAGTGGTTCACCCCTGGGAGACCCCCTCGAAGGCCATGAGTCAGAGGTCATGTCAGTGGCCTTTAGCGCCGATAGCCAACGCATCGTCAGCGGCAGCGGCGACGGCACCCTTCGGCTCTGGGATGCTCAGAGCGGCTCTCCCCTAGGCGAACCCCTCAAAGGCGATGAGTCTGCGGTCTGGTCGGTGGCCTTTAGCCCAGATAGCCAACGCATCGTCAGCGGCAGCGACGACGGCACCCTCCGGCTCTGGGATGCTCAGAGCGGCTCTCCCCTAGGCGACCCCCTCAAAGGCCATGGGTCTGCGGTCTATTCGGTGGCCTTTAGCGCCGATAATCAGCGCATCGTCAGCGGCAGCAGCGACGGCACCGTCCGGCTCTGGGATGCTCAGAGCGGCTCTCCCCTAGGCGACCCCCTCAAAGGCCATGGGTCTGCGGTCTATTCGGTGGCCTTTAGCGCCGATAATCAGCGCATCGTCAGTGGTAGTGGCGACGGTACCCTCCGGCTCTGGGATGTCCAGAGCAGCTCACCTATCGGCCAACCCCTCGAAGGTGATGGGTCGGTAGTCTATTCGGTGGCCTTTAGCTCCCGTGGAGATCAAATCGTCAGTGGCACTCGCGACGGCACCCTCCGGCTCTGGGATGCTCAAAGCGGCTCTCCCCTGGGCGACCCCCTCGAAGCCGATGGGTCTGCGGTCCTGTCAGTGGCCTTTAGCCCCGATGACCAGCGCATCGTCAGTGGCAGTCTCGATGGTACCCTGCGGCTCTGGGATGCTCAAAGCGGCTCTCCCCTAGGCGACCCCCTCGAAGCCGATGGGTCTGCGGTCTGGTCGGTGACCTTTAGCCCGGATAACCAGCGCATCGTCAGTGGTAGTAGCGACGGCACCCTCCGGCTCTGGGAAGTTTCTCCTGAGTCTTGGATAGATATTGCTTGCGAGCGCTTACAGTATCACCCACTGCTGAATCAACCTGAAACTGTCACCAATGACACAGAGTTCTATGAAGTCGCGGCGCGGAGCCGGGCGGTCTGCGAGCAACGGGGCTGGGGAAATTCAACCTATTCCAGCCAACCTCCCACAAACTGGGTAGGCAACATCATCCACCACTTGGCCAGCGCACTCAGTCGATAAGGGAACTGCGTAGGCGGCACAATAACTGCCTTAGCCCCCGTCCCCACCCAGTATCTTTATGGCGGGGTTCTGAAGCAAGACGCCCAAAATCACTCTGGCCGGTCGATCTAGATTTTCTGGATCAGCAGTGCTCCCCCGAACTAGCGGGAAACGCACTACAAGTACCAGGGGATAACTTGTCGCTTTCTTGAGAGGGGGCCGTCCAATGATTACGCCTCACCGTCAATATTCAATCTCTCTCTACCGCCGAGTCATAGTTCCGGCACACAAAGCAGTTGATGCCTCTCACCGAGCAATCCTTCCTGATTGCCGAGCAATCCTTCCCAACCACCGAGTCACGTCTCCCGACCACAGAGCAACCCGTCCCGACCATCGAGCCATGCCTCCCGACTACCGAGTCACGTCTCCCGACCACAGAGCAGTTGATGCTATCCGCAGAGTAACAATTCCCCTTCATTTGTGTACCACCCTACAGACATCGGGCACCCTGTCACCAGGCAACTTAGCCCACACACATACCACTAACCCGCATCCACCATGAGCCTAAACCGCAGCATCGACACCTACCTCTCAGAAGCCCAACTCGCCATCGACAACAGCCTCAACAATCCGCAAATCCTAGCCGCCGTCAAAGACTTTGGCTACACCACCGATCGCCTAAACCAAGGCAAAGCCCTCTACAACGCCCTCGCCGCCGCACAGCTAGAAAAAAGCAGCGAATCCGGCGAGCAGATTTCCGCCAGTGAAACCGTACAGGCACAGTGGGAGACCGCAAAAAAGAGCTACATGCGGCTGGTGAAAGTGGCGCGGGTCGCGCTCAAGAAAGAGGGGGGTGCCATTGCTCAACTCGCCCTCTCCGGCAAACGCAAAGAAAGCCTCTCCGGCTGGCTCTCCCAGGCAAATCAGTTTTATCAAAACGCCCTGTCTAGTCCGGCCATTCTCAAAGCGCTCAAAGAATTTGGCATTACCGATAAAAAGTTGAAGGCGGGACTCAAAGAAGTGAAAGCCGTTGAAGCGGCGAACTTGGTGCAGGAAAAAGAGAAAGGAGAGGCGCAGGCAGCGACAAAAAGAAGAGATGCGGCGTTGGATGCCATGCAAGATTGGTTGAGTGATTATTTGGTGATCGCGAAGGTGGCTTTGGAAGAAGAGCCGCAGTTGTTGGAAGGGTTGGGTGTGTTGCGGCGATCGTAGAGTCCGAACCTGTTAGCTGAACCGATAGAATAGGAAGAAGGTAACTACTCGGGCTCAAATTCAGGGCATCGGTCACACCTGTAATCCGCCCCACGATTAAAAATCGGGGCTAACAGATTGAAGTCCGCTAAAGGGACTGTTTGGGACTCTCCAAATTCATAGCCCCTTCCTATCTCTTTTAGGGGGGCTTGATTTCGATAGCCCCGATTTTAGTTGTGGGGCGATTCTTGAGCGTAGACAGCTTGAGTAGTTACTACAAGTGAGAGGGTAACGCCATGATTGCAACAAAGACTCAGATGAGCCTGGAGGACTTCCTATCTTTTGATGATGGGACAGATACACTCTACGAGCTAGAAAATGGAGAGCTGCTCGCTATGGCACCCGAAAGCGAGCTAAATCAACGGATTGCATCGTTTTTGTTTGCTTACTTTTTACAAGCAGGGATTTCGTTCGAGTGCCTGAGAATGAGGACAGAGCTAGCTGTGAGTGGGGCGCGGGCGACGGTGCGGGTACCAGATTTTATGGTGCTCTCAGATGAATTAGTAGCAGCACTAGAAGGGGCAACGCGAGCAACGGTAACGCTGGAGATGCCGCCGCCGAGGCTGGTAGTAGAGGTAGTGTCGCCAGGGAAGAAGAACAGCGATCGCGATTACCGGTACAAAAAATCGCAATATGAAGCGAGAGGAATCGAGGAGTATTGGATTGTAGACCCGATCGCGCAAAAGGTGACGGTATTTAGTTTGATGGAAGGGCTGTATGAAGCAAGAGTCTTTGAGGGCGATGCTGGCATAGAATCCTTGCTTTTAAGCGTTTTGAAGGTAGAAGAATTGCTGACTGCGGCGCAAGTGTTGGGAGAGCGTAAATGAGTACCGTCCTCTAATACTCAGCCCATAAAATTGGCAAAAACGTTTAAGACGCCGTGCCGCTCTACACCCACTTATAATCAAGACTGTCAGCCACGAGTCTTACAATGGTTCAGGCAAAACCAAAACTAATAACGTTTCAAGAATTTCTGGACTGGAAGCCAGAAACCGGACGCTATGAGCTGCACGATGGAGTAATTGTTGAGATGCAGCCAACCGGTCCTCATGAGCAGGTAGTTGGCTTGCTGAACCGCAAGCTAAATGTATTGCTCGACCAGCAAAACCTGAACTACTTCATCCCTAATACGGCGATGATTCAGCCATTGGGTTTTGAGAGTGGATACAAGCCAGACCTCATGCTGATTGACCCTACACAACTCTCAAAAGAACCCTTGTGGAAACGAGAGTCCATCATTACGCTAGGCAGCTCAGTCAAACTGGTGGTTGAAGTCGTCTCTACGAACTGGCCTGATGACTACGCTCGTAAATTTGAAGATTATGAGGGTATGGGCATTCAGAATTACTGGATCGTGGATTACCTAGGATTAGGCGGACGGCGATACATCGGCACACCGAAGCAACCAACCGTTACCGTCTGTACGCTGGTGGATGGTATCTATGAGACAAAGCTCTTTCGACAAGGAGAAACTATCGTTTCTTCAAAATTTTCAGGTTTTCAGCTAGCTGTGGACCAAGTGATCGGTGGTATTAGCTAGAGGATTCAGCCTTTTACTAACCCCTCTGATAGCTGGCTGAATTCCATAAATACGATCAGGCACAGCTAGGAATTGCCGAAGCCCTGACGCACGATAAGCACTTTGTTCAAAAAGGGTTTTCTGAGGAATAGAAAGCGAGGAATAGAAAGCACGTCGTCTGCGATCACCTTGCCTGTGTTAGCCTGGTACCAGAAGCGGTACCTAAACAAATGGATTTTCTATCAGTAAGAGAAGCAAGAGATAGCTTGTACCGGCTCATTGATGAGGTCGCAGAGCATCACAAGCCCGTCGTTATTTCAGGTAAACGCAATGGAGCAGTTTTAGTGTCTAAAGAAGACTGGGACGCTATTCAAGAAACGCTTTATCTCACCAGCATTCCAGGCATGGTGGACTCTATCAAACAGGGCGGCGCTGAGCCGATTGAAGACTGTACGCCTGTTGAAGAATTAGACTGGTGAGCTGGCAAGTTGTCTTGACGAAGCGAGCCAAAAAAGACGCCAGGCGAATTGACAGTGCTGGGCTCAAAGTGAAAGTAAAAAAGCTCTTTTCAGTTTTGGCCGACAACCCCTATGAGCCACCTTACGAAAAATTGATAGGCGATCTTACAGGCTATTACTCTCGCAGAATTAACATTCAGCACCGACTCGTCTACCAAATTATTGAAGAGCAAAAGGTTGTAAAAATTGTCCGCATGTGGAGTCACTACGAGTGAGAGATTAACGCCGTGGTCGCGACAAAGATTCAGATGAGTCTAGAGAAATTTCTAGCGAGCGACAAAAGTGGTACCTACTTGCAGACTACTGCTCTCGCAGCATCAGCATTTTGAGCATATTCATTGCGATCGCATAACCACCGTCTAATTCACTGCCTAACCCAAGTGATCCATCACCTTAAACATTGGCAGATACATCGCCACCAGAATCGAGCCCACCATACCACCAAGCACCACAATCATAATCGGCTCCATAATGCTAGTCAGCGCCTTCACCGCCTGCTCCACCTCATCCTCATAAAAGTCCGCCACCTTCATTAGCATCTGGTCTAGCTCACCGGTCTCCTCACCAATCGCAATCATCTGAATCGCCATCACCGGAAACACGCCGTGCTCTTCTAGTGCCAAACTGATCATTCCCCCACCCTGAATCTCCGACTGCGCCGCATTAATCGCATTCGCAATCACCTGATTACCCGACGTATCTCTCACAATCTCTAGCGCGGTCAAGATCGGCACCCCCGATCTCGATAGAGAACCGAACGTTCGACAAAATCTGGCCGTTGCCGACTTCTGCGACAGATCGCCAAACAGGGGCATCTTCAAGAAAAAGCCGTCCATAGTCACCCGGCCAACGGGCGTTTTGTAATACTGCTTATAGGCAAACGTCAGCACCGCAATAATTGCGAGCAAGCCCACCACCAGATACCAGGTTCTCAGTATCTTACTAATTGCCATCAGGACTTTCGTAAACAGTGGCAGTTCTGCCCCCAAATCAGTAAAGATCTCCGCAAAGATCGGCAGCAAAAATACAGTCAACCCCACAAAGATGGTCACTGCCAGAAAACCCACTGTCACCGGATAGGCCATCGCCGACTTGATCTGATTTTGTAATCTGTTCAAATCTTCCAGCAGCTTTGCTAGTCGGTTTAGCACTTCATCTAGCACACCACCGACTTCGCCAGCTTGCACCATACTCACGTATAGATTGTCAAAACTATCAGGATGCTTTCGCATAGAATCCGACAGACTCGTTCCCTGTTGCACATCCGAATTGATCTGCGTTAGTGCTACCTTTAGCTTTGGGTTCGGGCACTGGTCCGACAGAATGCCAATCCCTCTTACTAGCGCCACGCCCGAAGACACCAATGCTGCAAACTGACGAGAAAAGACAGCCTTGTCCTTCACTGTCACACTAGTCATAGAAGTTTGAATGTCAGCAAGATTAAAGCTAAACCCCTTCTCTTCTTTGATGTCCTGAATATGCATTCCCTGACTTTTGATCAGAGTGCGCGCCTCAGAGGGCGACTCAGCTTCCACCTTACGACGAGTTGTTTTGCCCGCGGTATCTCGACCGGTTGCTACGTAGATAGGCATGTTATTTTCTTGCTAAAACAGAGTGAATAAAACAAAAAGATCAGTCAGTTAATACGTATCCATCTATCGTGTATACCGGACCCACCCCGCCCAATCAACGTCTTCCTGCCTTCGCAGGCGTCTTTGCAGCACTCGGCGGACCACCAATCAAGCGCTGCATCTCCTCGGGGCGAGAAGTCTTCGACATGGCGGCCTCAAAGCTAATCACTTTGTCCTTGTACAGATCCGCTAGCGCCATCTCTAACGTCTGCATGGACAAGCGGCCACCTGTCTGAATTGCACCATAGATCTGAGCCGTCTTTCCTTCTCGAATCATGTTCGAGATACCCGGCGTGACCACCATGATCTCTTGCGCCATGACTCGGCCAAATTCTCCTGGCTTTGGATTTGCCTTCGAAACTAGGCACTGACTTAAAACCGCAACCAAAGAGTTCGATAGCTGCACTCTGATCTGCTGATGCTGCGCTGGTGGAAAGACGTCTACAATTCTGTCCACAGTCTGCGCTGCCGAGCTAGTGTGCAACGTCCCAAAGACCAAGTGACCTGTTTCCGCCGCCGAGATTGCCAGAGAAATAGTCTCTAAATCTCGCATCTCACCCACTAGGATCACATCCGGATCTTCTCTCAGTGCGCCCTTGAGCGCGTTAGAAAAGCTCTTGGTATCTTCACCCACCTGCCGCTGGTGAATTAAGCTCTTAATTGGCTCATACACAAATTCAATTGGGTCTTCTACCGTCAAAATGTGCTCTGCTCTAGTCACGTTAATGTTGTTGATCATCGAGGCGAGTGTCGTTGTCTTTCCCGATCCCGTAGGCCCAGTCACCAGCACCAGTCCCCTCGGCTTTTCCGATAGCTCAGTCACAATTGGTGGTAATCCCAACACGTCCATACTGGGAATCTTTGAACTTAGCGCTCTCAAGCAGGCTGCATAGGTTCCTCTATCTTTATAGACGTTCACCCTAAAGCGAGCCAGTCCGCGAACGCCATAAGAACAGTCTAGTTCCCAAGTTTGTTCTAAGATTTTTCGCTGCGAATTATTCAACATGCTGAAAATCAGCCGCTGACACTGGTCTGCTGTCATAGGCGGATGATCTGTAGCGGTCAAATGACCGCTGATTCTAATATATGGCGGCAATCCCGTTGATAGATGCAAGTCAGAGCCACCGCGCTCAACCACTTCTTCCATTAAATCTTCGATCATCAATTCCATAGTTCAGCGTCCTTGTTGTTTTGTTCTTTTATTACTAGGTTCAGCGAAGTCACATGGCAATTTGCAAAAGCGTTTAGAGAATAAAGCATCCGCAAATCGAACAATCACTAATCTTTGAATCGAGGCGTCAAGCAGTAAGGACAATCTAGCCAGTCGTGATGTAGCTCAGCGCCACAGTTGCTACAAGAGAGCACGCTTTTCCGCTTTGCTTTTAGTTCGGCTTCAAGCCCTTTATCTGTGAAGGTGACTCGCTCGACTTCTTCTAGAGTGGTGAGCCCTTCTTTGACTAGGTTCAAGCTGTATGCCAGCAAAGTGTGCATGCCTTCTTCTACGGCAACCTCTTTGATTTGCTCGGAGGGCGCACCCTCTGTGATGTATTGCTGTAGCCTTTCGGTCACGCGCATCACCTCATAGACCCCGACTCGACCTTTGTAGCCACTGCCGCCGCACTTTCCACACAGCTGGCCTGATTCTTTCAGAACGCTAATTTGATCGCTAGGAACTTTGTTCGCTTTGTATAGAGTCATTTCATGGTCTCCAGACGAACTCAGCCCAAATCGAGCCAGTTCTTCAGGAGTTGGTTGATAGGGCACTCGGCATTCTGAACACACCCTACGAACCAGTCTTTGCGCTAAGACCCCAATGAGCGAATTGGCGACCTGAAAAGATTCAACACCCATTTCACCTAGTCTGGCAACAGCGCCTGCTGCGTCGTTTGTATGCAGGGTAGTAAGCACCAGGTGTCCAGTCAGCGCTGCCTCAATTGCTGTTTTAGCAGTTTCAGGGTCGCGCGTCTCACCGACTAGAATTACGTCGGGGTCTTGCCGTAAGAAGGATCTTAGGATAGCCGCAAAGTTCATTCCCTTCTCGCGAATCACCTGTACCTGAGTAATGCCAGGTAGAGCATATTCGATCGGGTCTTCTGCTGTGCTGATATTGACGCCGGGGTCGTTGCGTTCGGAGAGAACTGAGTAGAGACTGGTGGTCTTACCCGACCCGGTTGGCCCGGTTACTAGAATCAGTCCAAATGGCCGTTTGGCCATATCTTGAACAATATTTAGCGTTTCCTCATCGGTAATCAACGCGCCTAAACCCAACTGAGTAGATGAGTTGTCTAGGATTCGCAGTACGACTTTTTCTCCGTAGCGGCTAGGCAGTGTACTTACCCTAAAATCCACTTTACGATCTTGGAATACTCGCCTGATTCTTCCGTCCTGTGGCAGTCTTCTTTCGGCGATATCTAGCTCAGAGATGATTTTGAATCTGGCTGTCACGGCGGGGACGATTTTTTTCGGGAGATGAGGGAAAGCCTGTCTTAGCACCCCGTCTTTGCGAAAACGGATTCGCAGGTACTCTTCTTGAGGTTCAACATGAATATCAGAGACTTCTTCCTGAAGCGCTTTGACCAGAATCTTGTTGACTAGCGCAATTACAGGGGCGGCACCTGCATCTTGTAGAGCTTCTCCTAAGTCGGCGTCACCTTCGTCAACGTCATCTTCCAAACTGTCGGCATCGAGATCGAGATCTTCTAGATTCGTGCTGACTGCGGCTGGTGTGATGACTTTCTTTTTTGCCTTTGTTGCCTGTAGCTTTTCCTCTTTCTCTTTGGCGACTAGATCATCCAAGAACTTAGCCATCAGGCGTTGGTAGTCTTCGATGGTAATTACCATCCGCTGTAGGCTGATTCCTTTCGGCCTTAGGATGCGGTTGAGATCGTCTTGCGCTTCTAGATTCTCTGGATCGACCATAGCAATCAGTACAGATTGCTTCCCTTCTGCTTCTGTCTGGGAGAGGGGCACTAGCCGATGGCGACGACAGACGTCAATTGGGATAATGTCATCGATTAGCTGCGTGACCTGATTTTCTGAGATGTCTTCGACCTCAGGATCAAGAGATTCGACGCCATAGAGAATCTTTAGCTCAAAAAGCTGCTGCTTCTTGTACTGACGCAGCAGCTCTGGCGATAGCTGCTGACCTGTGATTGCCTCTAAAACTTCGGTGAGTGCTCGGCCTGACTTTCGACTTTCGACCAATGCCTGCTGCATCTGAGAGCCGTCTACAAAACCTGCCTGTACGAGCTTACTGCTAAAGGGCGAAAAGCTCTTCTGTAGGACAAGTGCTTTCCGAGTAGATGAAGAATTGGTCATGGGCAGTGCGGAAAAAATCTCTGACCGAGTGTGCCCATAAATACGTTCATAAAGCTCAGGTAAACCGTTGAGGCATCATTTGAGGCATCATTGGGGTGATCACCGATACGGAAAACCGTTCCTTAAGTAATGCGTAGCCTTTTAATATGGACAGGGTAAATAGGGCTCAGGTAGACTTCTTTTAGCCTAGGAATGAATAACGAAATGATGGACGCAGAAACAAACGATAATCAGCAAAATGCTGACGCTGGCGCTGAGAACATTGAGGAACTTCGAGCAGAAGATGCTTCGGCGGATATTGATTTTGACCAGGCATTCAATTCCGACAGTGATTCAGCGAGTGATCCGGCTAGTGACTCTACACAGCAAGCCGAGCCAGACGATATCTCCTTTGAGGACGCTTTTAGCGCGGAAGCAGGCGCTAGAGTCAATTTGCAGCAACAAGTAGAAACTTTGCAGGCTCAGCTAGACGAGCGAACTGGGCAATTTACCCGGCTTACTGCTGATTTTGATAACTTCCGGAAGCGTACGGTAAAAGAGCGTGAAGCGCTCGAAGATAAGGTTAAATGCAACACAATTAGCGGTCTGCTAGAAGTGGTTGACAACTTTGAGCGGGCTAGATCTCAGATCAAACCTCAAGGTGAGGGCGAGATGGCAATCCACAAGAGCTATCAGGGTGTTTACAAGCAGCTAGTAGAGGCTTTAAAGAAGTTGGGCGTTTCGCCAATGCGATGCGAAGGTAAGGAGTTTGACCCAAATTTGCACGAGGCTGTGATGCGAGAGCCAACCAGTGAACATCCTGAAGGGACTGTTATTGAGGAGTTCGTGCGTGGGTATGTTCTAGGAGAACGTGTGCTACGTCATGCGATGGTAAAGGTGGCTACGCCGCTAGACCCTGCTGCCGAATCCAGCGACTAGCCTTGTGGAAGGCCAGCTTGGTGGGTTTGGTGAAACTCACCTTCACAAGAGCTGCTTGAGCGGATTATGGGAAAAGTTATCGGTATCGACTTAGGGACTACTAACAGCTGTGTAGCTGTACTCGAAGGCGGTAAGCCTGTAGTCATTCCGAGCACTGAAGGGGGGCGGACGACACCGAGCATTGTAGGGTTTGCTAAGGGTGGCGAGCGGCTAGTTGGACAGCTAGCGAAACGTCAGGCGGTGACTAATGCAGAGAATACGGTCTATAGCATTAAACGCTTCATTGGTAGACGCTGGAACGACACCGAAGCAGAGCGATCGCGCGTCCCCTACAAATGCACAAAAGGCAAGGATGACACCGTCGATGTGATGATCCGCAGTGCGAGCTTCACCCCCCAAGAAGTCTCAGCAATGACGCTGCAAAAGCTCAAGAGCGACGCCGAGGCCTATCTCAATGAGACCGTCTCCCAGGCCGTCATTACAGTTCCGGCCTACTTTACCGATGCGCAGCGCCAGGCGACTAAGGATGCGGGAACGATTGCAGGCTTAGAAGTGCTGCGAATTATTAACGAGCCGACTGCAGCGGCCCTTTCCTACGGTCTAGACAAGCAGGAGCAGGACCAAACTATCTTGGTCTTTGACCTAGGCGGTGGAACGTTCGATGTTTCTATTTTGCAGCTAGGCGATGGCGTCTTTGAAGTTAAAGCTACCGCTGGAAACAACCACCTAGGCGGCGATGACTTTGACAACTGCATTGTCGACTGGATGACCGCAGCCTTCTCGGCGCAAGAGGGCATGGATCTAACTAACGATCGCATGGCCTTGCAGCGGATTCGAGAAGCCGCAGAGAAGGCAAAGGTAGAGCTTTCGACAATGGCAAAGACCTCTATTAATCTGCCGTTTATTGCAGCAGATGAAACAGGACCAAAGCATTTGGAGATGGCCTTATCGCGATCACAATTCGAAGAACTCGCCGCCACCCTTATCCAAGACACACTAGAACCTGTCAAACGAGCACTCAAAGACGCCGATCTCAGCGCCGAAAACATTGACCGCATCCTGCTAGTCGGCGGCTCGACCAGGATTCCAGCCGTACAGGCGGCAATTACCGATTTCTTTGGCGGTCAGGTACCCGACCGCTCGGTAAACCCGGACGAAGCCGTTGCGCTAGGCGCTTCTATTCAAGCTGGGGTTCTAGGGGGTGAAGTCAAAAACCTACTCCTGCTAGATGTCACGCCGCTGTCGCTGGGAATCGAAACACTAGGAGATGTCTTCACCAAGATTATCGAGCGCAACACCACAATTCCCACTAGCAAAACTCAAATATTTTCGACAGCCACAGACGGCCAAACCTCTGTAGAAGTTCATGCGCTTCAAGGGGAAAGAGCCATGGCAAAAGATAACAAAAGTCTAGGTCGATTCGAGCTTACTGGCATTCCCGCCGCGCCTAGAGGCGTTCCTCAAATTGAGGTTTCCTTCGAGATCAACGCCGATGGCATTCTCCAGGTGGCGGCTAAAGATTTGGGCACTAACCGGGCTCAAAGCATCAAGATAACCAACCGTGGCGGTCTCAGCCCAGTAGAAATTGCTCGGATGAAAGAAGAAGCCGAAATATACGCAGGTGAAGACGAACGACGCAAAATAGTTGCAGAGCTGCAAAACCGGGCAGATTCTCTTTTCTACAGCTACGAGTCAGCGCTGCGTGACAGTGCAGGAGTAATTTCAGAAGAGCTAAAAGCTCAAGCAGAAGCAGAAGCAAACGCACTCAGAGCAATAGTTGCTGACAAAAATGCTCAGCCTAACGACATCGTTCAAAAGCTAGACGCCCTACAGCAAACGATCTTTAGCATTGGGGCTGGAATTTATCAGGCTAGCCACGACAGTACCAGTGGTAGTGATATTAACAACGAGATGCCCGGAGCTAATCTAAGCCCTGAGGCTCCAGGAAATCCAGAACCCATTGGCTCAGAAGCTAACAGTCATGAACCTGTTAGTCCGGTAACAGTAGGTACTCCCGTAGAAGCAATTGAAGAATCGATGGCAGCAAGTACCGTAGCCACTACCTTTAGCGTCGAGCCGGATGAGGAATTCGATATCGATAGTACGCTTGCTGCTGATTATGAAGCAATCGAGTAGTCAGTCAACTAGCGCATTGAGAAGCTGGTTGCTTCAGCTAGCTGAAGAGCTTTAGAACACACCCAAAAAAAGGAGCAAAGAGTAGGGTTTGGATGGGTGAAAGCCGCCCTATGCAGCAGAAGGTTTGCTATACAATGGGTCAGTATGTATGGCAAATTGTTGAATGCATTTGGCAATTTGGCGAGCACTAGTCTTACGATTCGTGAACTGCACATCCTCTTTTTGACTGACGTTTTATGGCCCGTGATTACTACGAAACCCTGGGTGTCTCTCGCAGCGCCGAGCCAGACGAAATCAAGCGTGCCTATCGCAAGTTAGCGCGCAAGTATCATCCAGACGTCAACAAAGATCCCGGTGCTGAAGAGACTTTCAAAGAAGTTAGCCGTGCTTATGAAGTGCTCTCAGAGCCAGAAGTGCGAGCACGTTATGATCGCTTTGGTGAAGCGGGCGTAGGTGGCGCGGCTTCTGCTGGAGCCGGTGGATTTCAAGATTTTCAAGATATGGGCGGATTCGCTGATATCTTTGAGAGCTTTTTTAACGGGTTCTCTGGGCAGCCGGGGCAGCAGCGGCGGCGAGGTCCGATGCGCGGGGACGACCTGCGGCTAAACCTAAAGCTGGACTTTAAAGAGGCCGTTTTTGGTGGCGAGAAGGAAATTAGAATCAGTCATCTAGAAACTTGCACAACCTGCAATGGATCTGGTGCGAAGCCTGGAACTAGGCCCAGAACCTGCACCACTTGTGGTGGGACAGGTCAGGTGAGACGAGCGACTCGAACGCCTTTTGGTATCTTCAATCAGGTTTCAGTCTGTCCTACTTGCAACGGTAGCGGTGAAGTCGTTGAGGACCGCTGTGAGACCTGTGGCGGTAGCGGCCAAAAGCAGACTAATAAAAAGCTAAAAATTACTGTACCAGCAGGCGTTGAGAACGGAACCCGGCTGCGGGTCTCGGGTGAAGGCGATTCGGGTAAGCGCAATGGACCAGCGGGCGATTTGTATGTCTATCTGGTCGTCAATGAAGAGTCCAAGTTTAGAAGAGACGGAATCGACATTCACTCTGATCTAAACGTGAGCTATTTGCAGGCTATTTTAGGCTGTGAGCTAGAAGTAGAAACAGTGGATGGCAAGGTGGCGATGCAGGTTCCGTCCGGAACGCAGCCAGGCACGGTTTTATCTTTGGATGGACGCGGTGTCCCTAGGTTGGGAAATCCGGTCAGCCGAGGTAAGCATCTGATTACAGTAAAGGTAGATATTCCGACTCGGGTTAGGGCTGAGGAAAGAGAGCTGCTGACTCAGCTAGCGGAAATCAGGGGCGACCTGGTCGGCAAGAACAAGAAGGAAGGCTTTCTAGGGGGGCTGTTCAATGGGTAGCCACTCATCAAATGAACAGCTCGATCTGCGGGGAACGCCCTGTCCACTGAACTTTGTGCGCACAAAGCTTAAGCTAGAAAAGATGGAGCCCGGTGCGCTGCTAGAAGTCTGGCTAGATCCAGGAGAACCGATAGAGCAGGTGCCTGATAGTCTGCGGATGGATGGCTATGGTGTGGAATCGATTGATGATCGCACTGGCTATTTTTCTTTGCAGGTTCGTCGGCCTGTCGACCTGTGACAGTGGAATCGGCGGTAGAGGCATCATCTGCGCTACCAGCGGCGCAGACTTTGACAGGAACCGTAGTTTCGATCAAAGCAAATTATTATTCGGTACAGCTAGATGAAGCAGTTTTATCTACGGAGAAAGCCTCTGCGGAACCGTCGATTTTGCTGTGTATTCGTCGGGGGTTGCTGAAGAAACTAGGGCAGCAGATAATGGTGGGCGATCGCGTCACCGTAGAAGAACCAGACTGGCAGGGCGGACGGGGTGCGATCGCCGAAATCCATTCCAGACGAACGTCCCTAGATCGCCCGCCGATTGCCAATGTTGACCAGGTGCTGCTGGTGTTCGCGATCGCCGAACCCAACCTCGACGCCTATCAGCTCAGTCGATTCTTGATCAAGGCCGAACTCACAGGGCTAGGCATCACGCTATGCCTGAACAAGCGCGACTTAGTCAGTGCCGAAGTTGCCGACCAGTGGCAAGAAAGGCTGTCAGCTTGGGGATACAGTCCGCTGATGGTGAGCATCCGTGACGATGCTGAGCTGTCCGATCGGCTGACCTTCGAGCTGCAGGGAAAAATCACGGTACTAGCAGGCCCTTCTGGCGTGGGTAAGTCCAGCTTGACTAATCGGCTAATTCCAGCTCAAGACCTAAGGGTGAATGCGGTCTCAGGCAAGCTAAGTCGCGGGCGTCATACCACCCGCCATGTAGAGCTTTATGAACTACCAGCAGGCGGCTTTCTGGCCGATACACCCGGATTCAATCAGCCAGACATCGTCACAGAACCAGAAGAGTTAGGCAGTCTTTTTCCTGAAATTCGTCAGCGCCGGGCGCAGCAAGACTGTCAGTTTAGCGACTGCCTGCATCGTGACGAGCCAGGTTGCGCCGTACGCGGTGACTGGGAACGCTATGAGCATTATCTGTCGCTGCTAGAGGAGATGACAAAACAGCAGCAGGTGCTTTTGCAAAAAGGGGAAGCCGAAGCGACCGAGAAAGTGAAGATGCTCGAAGATGGCAAAGTCTTGCACGAGCCTAGATTGGAAGCCAAGAAGTATCGGCGGACGTCGCGGAAGACTCGCAATCAGGCTTTTCAGGAACTGTGCTTAGACCTATCAGAAATCGAAGATTTAGAAGACCTAGAGGATTTGGAAGACCTGGGCCGATAGGAGTTGGCCCTTCTACGAGAAGTCTCCGCCTAGTTTTTTACGATTTCACCGAAGTCCGCTAGGACTCTCGCATGGTTTCGCAACAGACCCAGCAGGTTTAAGCGGTTCTCTCGCACAGCCTCGTCTTCAGCCATCACCATTACGCTAGTTTCACCATCGAAGAAATTAGCCACCGTAGGCGCAGCTTGCTCTAAACCCGTGATTAGTTTGCTGTAGTCACGCTCAGCCTGCGCTGCCTGAGTTTGAGGCAGGAGCGTTTGCAAACTGTCATAGAAAGCCTGCTCGGAAGGCTGCTCAAACAGTTCAGGATTGACTACCCCATTCGGGTCGAGTATGTCGGTGTCTAGATCGCCCTGGGCGGCGAGTTTGGCGGCGCGGTTGACAGTTTCATAGATAATGGCCAGACGAGTGTCATCGCGGATGGACTGAAGGAATAGGGCGCGATCGCGTACATCCAATAGATCGCTCAGCGCCCGTTCCTGGTAGTCTTCGTCTTGCCCGAACACCGCATTCACTAGGTCGTAATCAATCCCTAACCCGTCTTGTAACAAAGTCCGCACTCGCTGATCGAAGAAATCAGTGAGCAGTCCTGTCAGCTCATCGACATTCACACCCTCACGCTCTGCTGCAAACGCTTCGGTTACTTGAGTCAGTAACGCTTGTAGCTTTAGGGGTAACCCCGCATCCCAAACGATATTGACAATCGCATTCGCCGCCCGCCGCAGTGCAAACGGATCGCTAGACCCTTTTGGCAACTTCCCAATACTGAAAATACTCACTAGCGTATCTAGACGATCGGCGATACCCACCACCTGGCCGATCAGGGTTTGAGGCAGGCTGTCTCCAGCGCCTTTGGGTAAATAGTGCTCGTAGATTGCATCGGCAACAGGCTGAGATTCGCCGCTATTCGCCGCATATTTCTGGCCGATGTAGCCCTGTAATTCAGGAAATTCGCCCACCATCTGTGTGACCAGGTCGGCTTTGCATAGCTGAGCAGCACGAACGGACTGCTGCTTCTGCTCGGCGCTAAGACACAACTGATCGCTCAGCAGTTCACTCACTTTCTCGATACGGCTAACCTTTTCGCGTACAGAGCCAAGCTGCGCTTCAAAGGTAACGGTTTCAAGCTGAGGCAGATAGTCAGCTAGGGGCTGCTTTTGGTCTGCCTCGAAGAAAAATTTGCCATCTGCCAGACGAGCGCGGATCACTCGCTCATTCCCCTGAGTAATCAGATCAGACTTAGCCGGATCGCCATTGGATACCGTAACAAAATAGGGCAGCAGCTCATCTGACTCGGCGGAAGGACTTACCGGAAAATAGCGCTGATGGCTCTCCATCTCTGTGATCGTGACCTTGGCAGGTAGCGCTAGAAATTCCTCATCAAATTTGCCGATGATTGCGGTAGGCCATTCGACGAGATCGACAACTTCTGCAAGCAGGTCTGCGTCAATCACAGCATGGCCGTTCACGGAGTTCGCGACGGTGGCGACCTGTTCTAGAATTATGACTTTGCGCTCAGCTGGATCGACGGTGACGTAGGCTTTTTTTAGTGCGTCAACGTAGTCTGTAGCCTGGTCTAGGCTGACGTTTTCGGGATGGAGGACGCGGTGTCCAGTAGTGATGCGATCACTCACGCACACCTCAGATCCATTCTCTAACGTCACGGGCAGCAGCCGAGCATCTAGCAGCGTCACCAGCGAACGGATCGGGCGCGGAAAGCGCAAATCCCCATCGCCCCAGCGCATAAACCGATTGCCTTCTAGACCCAGCACCCATTCCGGCACCATTTCCTGGAGCAGCTTGGCCGTCTCTCGTCCTGGAATCGTTTGATTAACGAAGACAAACTCGCCTTTGTCCGTATCACGAACTTCTAGCTGATCGACGCTTACCCCTCTAGAGGCTGCGAATCCTGTCGCCGCTTTTGTCGGCTCTCCGTTTTTGAAAGCAGCTTTGGCGGGCGGGCCTTTGGCCTCTTCTTCCCTATCGGGCTGGCGCTCTGGCAAGCCGTTGATCAACACAGCCAAGCGACGGGGCGTACCGTAGAATTCGATGCTGTCGCTGTCTAGATACTGTTCTTTTAGCTCAGCGGGGATTTTTGCTTTCCACTGTGCGATCGCCTCACTGACAAAGCTGGCCGGAAGTTCTTCGGTACCGACTTCTAATAGAAAAGTTGCCATGAGAATCAAGAGCGCGTGTGAAAGCGTTTTTATTATTGCAGAAGGTCGTGGCTGCGACTACGCTCAGCCACCGACAAGACCATTTAATCGCTACACTGACCAATGTGAACTAAGTATTTTGTCAACTATCGGCGCTATGTCAGTCTATGTCGTTTTGTTCAATGCGCGTACCGAAAACGAAGGTATCCATTCTCTGGAGATGGAAGGACGCCAGCTAGTGCTGATGTTCGAGGTAGAAGACGACGCTACCCGCTTTGCGGTCATGCTAGAAGCGCAAGACTTTCCGCCTGCATCGGTAGAAGCTTTCGACACAGAAGAAATTGAAGAGTTTTGTGAAAGTGCGGGCTACGAGGCAGTGCTGGTAGAAGACGGTACGCTGCTAATGCCGCCAGAGAGATCAGTAGAAGAAACGACTTGGGATCCGAATGCCGATCCACACGATGCTGCGCGGGCGAAATTAGAAGAGACCGCCAAGGGCAGCTTTCAAGACGCCTCGTCGAATGAGATGGATCGAATTCGGGCCCAGTTAGAAAAGCTGCTGTGAGAAACCGCTATGACCGATATGGAAGACCGTGGCCACCTGTTAACTGAGCAGAACAACCCAAATAGCCAGAATCTGGACCAGCTCTCTACGCTGGAGATGGTGGATGTTTTTAATAGAGAAGATCAGCGAACTGTAGATGCGATAGCGCACGCTAGAACCCACCTCGCTCAGGCTATTAACCTGGCCGCTGCCTCAATGAAAGAAGGCGGCAGACTCTTCTACGTCGGTGCAGGCACCAGCGGCAGACTCGGCGTCCTCGACGCAGCAGAGTGTCCTCCCACCTTCTGCACTCCCCCCGAACTTGTACAGGGCATCATCGCAGGCGGTGCCGCAGCCTTACTACGCAGCTCGGAGGCGTTAGAAGACGAGGAAGAATCAGGTGCTAAAGCAATCTTTGACCACAGAATAACCAAACGCGATGTCGTCGTCGGGATTACGGCTGGTGGCACAACACCCTACGTACAAGGTGCTTTGAAGGCGGCAAAGCAGTGCGGAGCCAGTACGATCTTCATTGCCTGCGTACCCGCCGAGCAGGTGCCGGTAGAGGCAGACGTGGACATTCGCCTAATTGTAGGGCCAGAAGTGCTAGCAGGCTCGACCCGGCTAAAAGCAGGAACAGTAACAAAACTAGCGCTGAACATTCTGTCCACTGGAATAATGGTGAAGCTGGGTAAGGTGTACGGCAATCGGATGGTAGACGTAGCGGTGACCAATAGTAAATTGCGCGACAGAGCTATCCGCATCTTATGCGATCTAACTGAGCTAGACCGGGAGGAAGCTAACAGATTATTAGATGAAAGCGAATTGCAAGTAAAAGTGGCTTTGGTCATGCAGCTAGCAGGACTGGAGAAAAATGCAGCGGTTGAGGCACTATTAGAAGCCGATGGCAATTTACGAGTAGCCTTAGCCAGTGGCAGTTGACTCGCGTAAAAGCCCGTCAAAACAACACGAATTCAGCCGTTCGTGGAAGCGATGTGATGACGGCAAAAGAACTACTGCTTCAAGAATTGGATATGTTGGGGCTCCGTTACTGGTAGAAGTAATGGATTGTCTATGCTATCTGGAGTTCAGACACGCAGAAGATGAATTTGCAATACTGTCTCACTCTCTATATCTATTCGTACAGCCAGCTTACTAGTTCACCTACCGTTAGTCGAAAGTCTGTTGCAAATTTTGGTACGGGTAACTGTACGCTTGGTTGGTCATACGCTACCGTTGGCAGATTAGGCCGATAGCTAAACACACAGTCTTCCGCCGGATCGACGAGAGTGATCTAATTTTTGTGTAAGCGCTTTTTTCTTAAACGGAAAAGCGTTCTGGGAACAGGATAGCAAAATGTGACAACGCTGCACGCCAGTTTTTAATCGGTCTGTTCCATTTCTTCGAGATATTGTTCATCGCTAGGTACATCAGCCTGAAGACAGCATCTTCACTCGGGAAGACCGCTTTCGTCTTAATCACCTTACGCAGTGAGCGATTGACTGACTCAATGGCGTTCGTGGTGTAGATGACACGGCGAATCTCCATCGGATAGTCAAATATCGGAATGACGTTCTCCCAGTTGCGAATCCAGACCTGGCTGACGGCTGGATAAATCTCGTCCCACTTTTCAGCGAACGCATCCAAGGCAGCTTCTGACTCTGCCAGCGTTGCCGCCTGGTAGATGGGCTTGAGGTTAGCGCAAACGGCCTTTCTGTCCTTCCACGGCACGTACTTCATGCAGTTTCGCATCAGATGCACGATGCATAGCTGCACTTGCGTATGTGGGTAGACGGCTTCTATCGCTTGCGGGAAGCCCTTAAGCCCATCACAGCAGGCGATGAGAATATCTTTCAACCCTCTGTTTTTCAAGTCCGTGAGCACTTTTAGCCAGAACTTAGCACCTTCTGTTTCGGCTTCACCTATCCATAGGCCTAGCAGCTGTTTGTCGCCTTCTTTGTCGATGCCGAGCACCACATAGACCGCACGCTTACTCACTCTTCCTGAGACCTTGATGTTTACGTATAGCGCATCCAGATAGACAATTGGGTAGACCTCTTCCAGTGGCCTCGATTGCCACGCTTTGACGTCTTCGCTAACGCTGTTAACAACGTCGCTTATCACTGCGGCTGAAATCTTCGCACCACCGTATAGCTCTTCTAGCTGAGCGCTGATGTCGCGAGTGCTGTTGCCGCTGGCGTAGAGCGCCAGGATCTTTTCGTCAAGTCCGA
This sequence comes from Cyanobacteria bacterium P01_D01_bin.1, assembly GCA_039111275.1. Taxonomy (GTDB): domain Bacteria; phylum Cyanobacteriota; class Cyanobacteriia; order Phormidesmidales; family Phormidesmidaceae; genus Phormidesmis. The sequence continues at coordinate 45,057 of JBCCOH010000030.1, forward strand.
CGATGCGGCGCTGATGCTTCGGCACCAGTATGGGCTCAAAACTGCCGTTGCGGTCTCTAGGTATTGACAGCTCTAGTTCACCGTCTTCTGACTGTACGGTCTTCTTTGAACTGCCGTTGCGACTGTTCGGGGCAGTTCCTTCTGTCGCCTCACGCTTGAGGTGACCGTTGAGTTCTCCAGCTAAGGCACGTTCTACCAAGCGCTTCTTGAGCTGCTTCATCAGCCCACCTTCGCCCAAGATGTCCTCTGGGCTGTGGCAGTCTTCCAGCAGTTCGTCGAGTAGGTCATCGACGCGATTCGGTTCTTTCTTTGTTCGGGCCATGTTGCGATCGTCTCCTGGAGTGATTGGATTCTAGATCGCTTACACAAAATTCAATACAGTCTCGATCGACTAGCCAACTTAGCTGCGTGCCGTTCTCTAGCGCGTGTAGAATCTTTTTTACAACCCGCGTTTGACTCTGTTTCGGTGACAAAATCTCTATCATCCACTCAGGTGCGGCTAATATCTCGCCAGCGGCTCTGCCTTCTTCTGTTCTAGGAATCATGCTCCAGGGTAAGACGGTAATATCAGGCACGATCGAGCGCCCCGCAAACGTACAGCGTAGCTCCGTAAGCGCTCTTCCCTGACGGTTTGGCTTCACCACTGCGTTAATAGCCGTTGCTAGATCTGTCTGAATGATGCTGTGATCTGCTTTCGGCATTGGTTTTTGAACGATTTGACCATCGATATATTCGCTGGCAGGCTTTGTCTCCGGCTGCTGCAAGAAAGCGTCTAGTGTGAGGGGTTTGGTCGGAGTCTGTACCATATGCGCAAAACCTACTGGCAGTAGCTATTGTTGCAATAGACATTACCGGAAATAGTGATAGCTAGTTCAACCGTTGACCTGCTCTATCGTTTGCTCTTTTGTCACTCATCCCTAGCGATGAGCCAGCCGGAAGTTGTGAAGGCCACAAGCTGTTTCCATCACTTCGTCAACGAA
>JBCCOH010000031.1:0-43133 GCA_039111275.1 Cyanobacteria bacterium P01_D01_bin.1
CTTTGGCAGTTCAGCAAAGACTAGTTCGATGTCGTCACTGTAGTCGGTGAGTTTGTGCTTCTCTTTGAGCTGGTAGCGAGAGATGACTTGCTCGCTGTGAGGAAACATATCGAAGTCGGTGATGGTCAAGGCGATGACTGGATTGAGCAGGTCGTAGCCTTCGCCTGTTTTGAGCTGGGTGGAGTAGGCTTTAGCGGCGTTGTACAGGACTCGCTTTTTGAAGCCAAGCACGTTTAGCACCTGCATTTCGATAATGACAGCTCTCCCGTCTACTAGCTGAGCCTTCACGTCTAGGAAGGAGTCCTTCATGCCTTCGATGCGAGGTGCCTGGTAGGGGTCGATGATGTCTAGGTCTTTGATAGTAGAACTGCCGTCGTAGAGCAGGGCATTGAGAAAGCTCAGCAAGATACCCTTGCTCTGCGGGGAGCCAAAGATCTTTTTGAAGGCGAAGTCTGTTTTGGGATTGATGAACGGAAACATCAGTCTTACGCCTAGATGAAAAATAAGCTGTCGGTATCTGTCTAGATACTTTATATCTTAGCGTTCCTGATTCAGGCTCATCTTGAGGGAAGGGTGCATTCGACTGTTGCGTTCGACTATGGCTTGATAGTGAATCGTGAGGGTATGGGCGATCGCATCCCACCCATAATTCTCCTCTGCACATCGCTGCGCGTTCTGCCCCTTCTGCTCTCTTACTTCCGCATCAGAAAGCGCTCCTACCAATGCTTGTGTCAGCGGCGCTATCTCTGTCGGCACTACCCAGCCAGCATCATATTCAGCGACTTTGGGCCAGATGTCGATTTTGTTAGAAATGACAACGGGTAGGCGAGCGGCCATTGCCTCCGCCACCGCAATGCCAAAGTTCTCGTAGTAGGAAGGGAGAACAAACAGATCCGCAGCGCTGAGGATAGCAGCTTTGAGTTCACCGGAGACAAATCCGCTAAAGGTGACCTGCGCTGACCAGTTAGAAGATTCAATCTGTTGCTTGATGCTGATCTCGTACTCTCTATCCTGTGGATTCGAGCCGCAAAGCAGCAAGTGAAAAACGTGTTTGTTTTGATGCAGTTTGTCTAAAGCAGGCAAGAGCAAATCGAATCCCTTTTTAGGATCAATACGGGACATGAACAATATAATTGGGAATCCTTTTGGAATGTCGAACTGTTCTCTTATCTGGGCTTTTGCTTCAGTTCGAGGCGGCAGCGTAGGAAGGGCGACGCCTAGCGGTAAGACCATTGCAGGCGTCTTTGTCCCAAACCGCTTAGAGACTTTGGCTTCCGGCTCACTGGTGAAGTGCAGCGCTGCTGCTCCAGCGAGATTGGGCTTTTCTAGAAGATGCGCATATAGCTTTTTGAAATGCTTCTTTTTGTTTAGATCCGCTGGGTCTAGGGTGCCAAGTGGCCGCATAATGTATGGCAGCTTTTGCCAGCGGCAGAGCGTGGCTGCTGCAGTGCTGACCGGAGAAAATAGCGCATGAATATGAGCAATATCGTAGTGATGGGCATTGTCCCACAGCCATCTGAGTAATGCTGTTGAGAATTTGTAGCGGCGGAAAGGGGCACAGCGAAAGTAGATGACTTCATAGCCGTCTTGGGCAATTGGCTGGCCTAATGGGACATCTAACGGGTCTTCGTCTATGTCTCCATTGGCATCTGTGGTGATGACTGTGGTCTGTGCGATCGCCTCCTGCCTGGCCAAAGCCGCCGATAGACCGCGCACCATTTGACTGGGTCCACCGTAGACCAGAGAAAGGGACGGCACTATCTGTAAGACTTTCAAAGACATATCGCTGACATGCTGGAAGATTAGAACAAAAAACTAAAACAAACTCTGGTAGAATTCGAGCTGCCGTTTGGCCAATGCTGTGTTGGTATACTCTGCCATTGCGCGGATGCGGCCTTGTTCTGCGATCGCCTGACGCTGCTGCGGATTGTTCATTAGCAGGTGAATGCTGTCAGCGAGCGCAATAGGATCACCTTCTGGCACGACTAATCCGTCTTCTTTGATGACGTTCGGAATCTCTCCAGAATCAGAGCCGATCACCGGAACTTGGCAAGCCATCGCCTCAATCAAAACATGACCAAACTGTTCTTTCCAACCAACAGCGGTGAGCGTTGAAACATCATAGGTAGTCATAGAAGGCAGCACCAGCGTATCCATTAAGTTGATGTAGTCGGGCACCTGTTCATGAGAAACGCTTTCTATCCACAGAATATGCGCTTCGATGTCTAGCTTTGTGGCCATCTCCTGTAGCGTCGCCTTGTACGGGCCACGGCCTAGCAGCATCAGTTTCCAAGGCTTCTGTACATCTATCTCTGTTTTTAGATGGGCGATCGCCTTTAACAAGATCGCCAATCCCTTTTCAGGCACAAATCGACCGACAAACCCAATTACAAAATCATCAGGATTAATACCATGACTGAGCGCGAGCTGAGCTTGGTCAGTCGGTCGAAACAATTCCTCATCAACGCCGAGCTGCGGCATTACGCAGACCGGACTGCTATAGCCGTGGTCTTCTACAATATCTGCGCCATCCTGATTTCCAACAATCAGGCCGTGAGTATTCTGCAAGTTGTAGCGTTCTAGCCAAGAAATTGGAAACTTGGTGCTGTAGGGTAGATTCCACCAGGTAAAGAAGACGTTCTTCGCGTTGAGCTTGAGAATCTTGTTTAGAAAGATAGATTCGGCGTAGCCCAAGGATTTGGAACCCTGCTCTACCTGAATAATGTCTGGCTGAAATTCTTTTAGCAGCTTCAGAAAATCTAGTCCAAAGCTGAGCAGGCTCTGGTTGTTGTTGCTAAGGTTAGACAGAGGCAGAACGCGGAATCGGCCCTCGTCTTTGGCTTCGGATACTACCACCCGATTCTGTACACCGCCGGGGGACCACCGCTTGGGAACGACGACTGTGACTTCTACAGTTGGGTCTATTTGGACAAGCGATCGCAGCTTCTCACAGTTCAGATCGACAATGTACGTATGGCTAACAACAAGTATTTTCACGAACTGACCTCCGAAGTATACAGTCGCCCATTCCGATTCAACGGATTCAGCAGCGTGAGACAAGCCTGAACAAACCCCAGTAAATAAAACCCAAATCGAGTCACGATCTTGATTGGCGATCCGCTTTTGTTACAAGGTGGATTTCCCAGCACATGACAGTCGAACAAACTAGCTGATAGTCTCAGAAGCTGCCTAAGAGTTAGATTCTTTAGTGCCATCAGAAAGTGGTTATGGTAGAAAGTGGTTTGGTACTGAAGCGATCGCGTACTAATATCGTGACAGCCCCCCGTTTCTTCACCCAGATGCACAAGATGAGCCTCAGGCTCGTACCAGATAATCAGTCCCGTCTTACGCACACGCAGACAAAAGTCGGATTCCTCGCGGACCGCACTGCCCTGAAAGCGCTCATCAAACCGAAGGCCGTGCTGATAGAATACCGACCGCCGAAAAGACATGTTGCAGCCCCTAGCAGTTAGCACCCGCTGCGGCTTTGTCGTATGAACCAAATCGATGTGATACCAAGCGATACCAGGGTCCATCGCCTCTGGCGGTAGCGTTTCGATTTCGGGCTTTTTTGATTCTGAGAGCTTCATGCGATCAAATACCCGGCCCGCGATCGCCCCTACCTCTGGTCGTCCTTCAAATCCTCTAGCATGTGCCATCAGACAGCCATTAGGCAGCTCTACATCGTCATCTAGGAAGAGGAAAATGCTGCCTTTAGCGCGGGCGATCGCATAGTTACGCGCCGCTGGCAAACTCGCCCAATGCACCCGATGTAGCTGAATTTTGCCTTCACTTGTTAACTGGTCTAAAAGAGACTCAGTCGCCGCCTCATGCTGCTGAGTCTGGTCCACCACAATCACTTCAAAGGTGGGATAAGTCTGTGCCAACACATTGTTGAGCGTGTCACACAGTACAGATTCCCTACCGTAAGTTGGGATGATTACTGAGATTAAAGGCCAATCGGTTGAATCTGCGGTGGCGTAAGTCATGGAACCAAGAGACAGAAAAAATAGAGAATTAGAAGTTCTGTAGAAAAGTAAAAATCAAAAGCAAGAACGTTAAGAGCAGTGGTTGATTGATGATATAGGGTGGGGTGGCGCGTAGCGACGGGGTGGGCCCTCGATGTTTATGACAATCGCGGACCCTTCGCTCAGCAATCTCACACAAAAGTAGCCTCCTCTTTCTTCTTCCGCTTTTTCGACGTTCCTGCTTCTTCCGGCGGTCTCAGTAGCGCCGCTCTTCTCTCTTTCTCCTGCTTCTCCAAAGCTGGAATCTTGATCACAATACCCGCCGCTAGCCAGTAATAAACCGCTACCGGATCGACATCTAGCGGATAGTAGTACGGAGAATAGCTGATAAACAGGATAAAAACCCACATTGACGCCGCGTAGCTGCGCAGGTTTTTATCCTTTGTCTGCCTGTACACCCGAAATGTCACTACCGTCATCGTCGTATATACCGCCAGCGCGGCTAATAGCCCCAGCGGACCTAGCTCGTATACCAGCTTGGGATGATAGGTCTCAATTAGCTTTGTCTTACCAAAGGTCCGCGCTGAATTGGTTGCGCGGCCCACACCCGCACCAAAGATGCCCTCTTGTTCCTTTGTGACTTGGCTAAACTGCTCAACAATAAATTGCTGCGGCGGTGACGCGCTCCAGCGCGATATCAGGCTATCTACCCGCTCGTTTACCACCTCTGGGTTGTTCGCAATTAGATAAAACACAATCAGTCCCAGCGGCACCATTATCGGCACAAACCGCTTGAAGTTGGCTAGCTGACCTGTCATCACTACCAGTAGCGCGATCGAAAATGGGACCAGCACCAGCGCAATCCGCTGCCCTGATAAGAAAGCCATCATAATCACAACAACTAGCGAAACGAGTCCAACAATTCGCCAGATAAAAGACTTGTCGCTAAACGCGGTTCCAAAGCTGAAGAATGTTCCTGAAATTAGAAACCAGCCCCACTGCCAGGGGGCAACAAATGTTCCTGGCAGACGAATTTGTCCCATAGAAGGCGCGTACAGCAAGGAGCCGCCAACAAAGCAACGCGCCTGCAACGATGCCCGAAACAAGTCCTCTCCCTCTCCAATCGTCCCTGGGCAGATGCCTGTCTTGAGCATGCCGTACTGCATCAATCCCAGACAACAGGCGACTAATATCAGCACCGCTTGCAGCCGCAGCAACTTTTCCAAATCGTCACGGGTTCGGATTAGATAGTAAATGCAGGCCACCAGCGGCACGTAGCCAAGCAAAACCTTAGCACCCCAGATCGCCATCACCAGCGGTAGTTTGCCATCAATTGGACCAGTCTCGTCAGGGAGGTTATTAATGCCAAGCTGATCGGGGAGGTTGGTGACCAGCGCAGTTAGGCAAACCATGGCGATCAGTGCCAATAGGGGCGGCTTTAGTGCTTTTGGTAAAATAATCGGCAGTCGGTTCTTTTTACAAAACTGGTAGACTCCAATCAACGCAGGAACATAGAAAACGTCCTTGGCAATTTGCAACAGACTATTTCCGCCTAGTGCATAAGTCACCGTTCCAGCAAATGGCATGTAGATGATGAAGGCATACAGAGCCAGTCGTTGAAACTTGAACGATAGAATCAGGCACATCAGGCCGCCGCCTGCGGCTACGCCCAGCTTTGGATCTACGAGCAGCGCTGTCAGTAAGCCCACAAACGCGCACCCAAAAAAGACAGAAGATACAGAAGAGATAATCTCTTTTCGCTTGGCAGCCGCTGCCCGCTCTATTACTCGTATCTGCTTGGGCGTCAGCGTTTGCGCTTCGATATCTGCGTCATCGTCTTCTGGCTGGTTACGGCGTTTTGCGGATTTTTTGCGTCCTTTGCTAGTCTTTTTTCCTTTTTTTCCCTTTGATGCTGGGTGACGATTTTTCCTAGATGACTGAGGCTGTTGTCGAGCGCGTCTTCCGGAGGTGTGTGAAACCATGATTGGGTTAAAAGCCACCAGAAGGGCCAAACAGCAAGGTGCAAACAGAAAAAGCGCAAACAGAAGGCTAGCGATCGCTGCCTAATCAAATTTGCCCAATATCTTAGCGACCTAACCGATTGGGAATGTCATCACAGCCGCCAGGAATCGTCCCTCTAGTCTTGCTACCGCCCCATTCGCAGCAGTAGCAGCGCTGTACATCAGAAAGCCGCTGAGTATTGGTAAAATCTGCGCCTTCGATGACTGCGCCGGTGAATGCACCTGTTTTGTAGTCGGGTTTGTCTTGGCGAGTGCGTGGGGTTGCCGTTTCTAGGCTGCCATAGAAGAACCGAGCCCCCATGATGTCCGTGTTTGAGAGGTTGGCATCGCAGAGGATAGCGCGAGAAAAGTTGGTGCGAACGAGGTCGCAGTCGGATAGGTTGGCCCGGATCAGGTTGGCGTCGCTTAAATCTAGCCAGCGCAAGTCGGTAGCGGCGAGATTGGTGGCAGCGAGCATCACGCCTAGATCGATTACCCTGGTCCCATTGAGCTGGTCTTCTGCGTAGCCACCCATGCCGTCTAGAATCGGGCGACCCAGCCTTTGGTCACGAGCGAGCGGGGTCAATAGCTTCGAACGAGAAAGGAAACGGAGGACTTTGGCCCTACCGCCAGAATCGACGCTGCTAAGGATAGCAGCGGTACGGGCTTCGGCAATAATTCGCTCTTGAGGCCAGTCTTCTAATAAGCCTTCGTCGTCTAGAACCAGCTCTGAGATGCCTTGGAAATACGAGTCGATGGTTTGCTGCTGGGTGATCAGGTTTTGCTGGACGGTTAGATCGCGGGAGATGATGTACTGTCGCCAGGCGACGTAGACAGCCAAGACAGCGATGAAAATTTGGCCGATCGCCCCTAAAAAATCACCCAGGGCGCTGATAATATCCCAACGCAGGCCGCTCCCCCAGCGGGCAATCGGACGACTAATGCCGCTGGTATAGACCAGCCCAACTAGCCCGATCAGTAAGCCGGGAATTGCAACCAATAGCGCCTTCTGCTGCTGGGTGAGATCGCTGATCGCTTCTTGAAAGGTGGGGTTGAGCAGACGCAAGGAGACGATGAAGGCGACCAGAGAGCCTGCTAGGGTGAGCCAAAAGCTGTTGAGGGTGAGGCCGACGACAACGACGATTACCCCTGCGATCGCAATGACGCTAATCGGTGCCTGGGCCACCTTGATCGGGTCGATCGCAGGCTGACGTCGATACCGTTCTATTGTTTGAGAGTCTATCGTCTGAGAGGCGGGTTCTGTTTGCCTTTGGCGACGGGTTAGCGGCACCGCTTCGTCTAGCGCTGCGTTGTCTACCTGCAAATCAGGATCGGGATTGTAATCCACTGTAAACGGCTGCTGATAGCCATTGCTAGCGGTCGAAGCAGAACCAGATTCAGTACTAGATGAAGCGCTAGGATCGGATGGGAAGGGTGGGGTCATTGAATGCGCGCATTGCTAGGGGCTAGTTTAGCTGAAAGCTTTTGGGGTGCTGCCACCATCCTCTACTAAAATAAAATTAAGAATTGATAACAGCTTTCTTAATCTTTGGCCATTTACTTTTGTGTGATTTGGTCTCGTAGTAGCGCTGTCTCGTAGCAGCTCCAATCAGCGACCACTCACCTCCTCTCTTATGATTACAGTCTTACTTCTAGCAGTTGCCGTCGGTATCTTGGTCTGGGGCTTTACAAAAGCCAAACCGCTTGGCCGATTAGGTATCTTAGCTTGGCTACAGACTGTGGTGCTGATGGTTCCCTGGCTGCTGTTCTTTGGCTTTTCGGCAGTAGGCATTTACCTGAATCTAGCAGGCATCCTGCTGCTAGTCGTCTCCTCAGCGGGGCTGTATATCTACTTTGGCCGTCAGCTTCGAGCGGCTGGGCAAGAGGAGCTAGCCACAGAGACCGCAAAGGCAGCTGAGCTAGCAAAGCACGCTGCTCGAACTGCTGTGGATGGGGAGGTTGAAATGTCTTCGACAGGAAGTTCGGAGGCTGCGGATAAGGCTGAAGATGTCGGCGATCGCACCTCTGATCGCACCCCTGAAAGTAACAGCGATCTAGAAAAGCAGAGTGAATTAGAAGAAGCGCCGCCACCGCCGCCAATTCCCCCTGAGGATCTTGCTGTTATGGAAGGCTTTTTTGGCATCGATACCTTCTTTAGAACGCAAACCGTTCCCTTTCAAGAAGGAGCTGTCTTCAAAGGGAATCTGAGAGGAGATGCTGACAAGACCGCTCAGACAATCAGTCAGAAGCTAACAGACAAGTTTGGCGATCGCTATCAGTCTTTTCTGCTGCTAGACCCTGACGATAAGCCAGTGGTCGTGGTCTTTCCTAGCAAAAATGGACCCAAGCCTACGACGCTGCCGCAGCGGATCTTGGCAGTTGCGTTGGCGATCGCTACCCTAGCCACCTGCATAGAAACCGCCGCCGTCCTTCAGAGTTTTGACATCTTTCAGTCTCCCGAGCGCTGGCAAGAAGCCCTTCCCATCGGCCTAGGCATTCTCTCTACCCTGGTCATTCACGAAGTTGGCCACCGCGTCTACGCCCGCCAGAACGATATTCGGCTCAGTCCGCCTTTCTTTCTACCCGCGCTGCAGCTAGGCGCATTTGGCTCCATCACCCGTTTCGAGTCTGTCATTCCCAACCGCACCGTTCTCTTCGACATCGCTTTTGCAGGGCCAGTTGCTGGCGGTCTGCTTGCTTTTGGCTTTTTGTTCTGGGGGCTGGTGCTCTCTCAATCTGGTAGCCCTTTTCAGCTACCGGTCGAGTTTTTCCGAGGCTCTATCTTCGTGGGTAGTCTGTCGCGTTTAGTCCTAGGCGACGCGCTTCAGGCGGATCTAGTCGACGTTCATCCCCTGTTTATCGTGGGCTGGATTGGCCTGATCATCGCCGCCATCAACCTAATGCCCGCTGGAGCGCTCGACGGCGGCAGAGTCATTCAGTCCATCTATGGCCGCAAAACGCTAGTGAGAAGCACCGCCGTCACGCTGGTGATACTCGCCATAGTCGGTCTTTTCAATCCGTTAGCGCTCTACTGGGCCGTCCTAATTGTCTTTTTGCAGCGCCAGCCCGAACGTCCCTGCACCGACGATCTAACCGAGCCGGATGACACCCGCGCTGCCTTAGCCCTGGCTTCTTTGCTGATGGTTTTGCTAGTGCTGCTGCCGCTGACACCGACTTTGGCGACCAGACTCGGCATTGGTTAGCTAGAGGCTAATTACGTATCGACAGGAGGACTAAACATGTGCGCCCGTTTCACGCTTGACACAGACATACAGCAGTTAAAAGATACCTTCGCGCTGACCAATAGCGTCGAGATTGTTCCAACCTGGAACCGAGCGCCTGGTGCGATGTCGCCAATCGTGATCAAAGACCGAATCGGCCTAGCCCAATGGGGCCTCAAGCCAGCCTGGGCAAAACCGAACATGAGCACTCCTCATAATGCTCGTATCGAGACAGCTGCGACAAAGCCATACTTCAGGAGCGCTTGGGCAAAGCGACGGTGCCTAGTCCCCGCGACTGGTTTCTACGAATGGCAGAACACAGACACTGGCAAGCAGCCGATCTACTTCAACTATCCAGGTCAGATTTTTGCATTTGCTGGCCTGTGGGAGAAGACCGCTAGCCACAAAGACACTAGTAGCAAAGAGGCTAGCGCCAAAGCAGAGAACGCTGATGATGTAACCTTCACAATCTTGACTCAGTCAGCGGACGGGCCAGTAGCAGATATCCATCATCGGATGCCAGTTATTTTGCCACCGGACGCCTACGAAGAATGGCTAGCAGGAGGGCCAACCGCTACGGAGCAGTCATCACCCTACATGCAGCTGATTGCCGCTCGACCCGTCAGTCGATTGGTTAACAACGCTCGCAACGACAGTGCAGACCTGATTGCTGAGAATTCCAAGTAGCTAACTTGATAGCCGCTTAGTATTCTTACTCACGATCTCTCAGAAGACACAGGGGCGAACCGAACTTTCTAGAGGTTGGAGATAAATTAATCAAACGTTAAGATATACCTAGCTTGTTAGTACTTCAATCAAATTGGCGAAGATTTGAGCCACTGCTGCTCCACCGTTGCCAAAAGGCGTTACCAAAAGGGAAATTCTACCGTGCTCAAGGCTATTGTCCGTGACTTTCGCATCATCTTTGAGCGCGACCCAGCCGCTCGCAACTGGTTAGAAGTCATCTTCCTCTACCCTGGCTTTCAGGCGTTGGTCATCCATCGACTGGCCCACTGGCTATGGAATATTGGCATTCCCTTTGTGCCGCGTTTTCTCTCTCATATTGCTCGGGCTTTCACTGGCATAGAAATTCATCCTGGCGCGCAGATTGGGTCAGGTGTATTCATCGACCACGGCATGGGCGTAGTAATTGGTGAGACTGCAATTGTCGGTGATCTGTCGCTAATCTATCAGGGCGTCACACTAGGCGGTACAGGCAAAGAGTCAGGCAAGCGCCATCCGACCTTGGGTACGGGAGTGATTGTCGGAGCAGGCGCGAAAGTACTCGGCAATATTCAAATTGGTAATGACGTGCGCATCGGCGCTGGCTCGGTGGTGCTTAGAGAAGTGCCTTCAGACTGCACAGTGGTGGGGGTGCCCGGTCGAATTGTGTACCGTTCGGGCAAGCGAGTAGGAACGTTGGATCACGCCCAGCTACCCGATTCTGAGGCTAGGGCAATCCGCGCTCTAATGGACCGAATGATTGCGCTAGAAAATGAAGTGGCTGAGCTGCGAGAGGCAAAACCGCTAGAGACCAAAGAGGCGATCGCAGAAAAAATAGCCAACCTAGAGACCCTGATGTCCGTGGCCGCAGTCGGAGAAAACTGTGATGGCAGTAAGTGCTGCAATCTTGAAGACCGGGCGCTACAGGAGTTTTTCGACGGCGCTGGAATTTAGGATAGTTTCGGTGCGCTGCTAAGAGCTGCGGCTGTCTCATCGAATTGCTTTTAGCCAGGGTAGCCGCCTTACTTCAGCATCCGATATAAACGCGTACGGAATGCATCAAAAACGAACCCTTCTGACACACTAAAAGTGAGATTAACCTATAGAGCTAGAATCCAGTCATATTCTACTTTCCAGTCCTATACAGTGTCTCAGAAGAAACGTTTTGACACATTGAAAATGAGACTAAGCTATATAGCTAAGATGCAGTCAGGATTTGCCTTCCAGCCCTACATAGTGTGTCAAAAACCTTGCCTTTAAAACATTCAAATGTACTACTCCAGAATACTTATGATTGGACGGTATAGCTACAATTAACTTTGATCACTCATATCCCTGTTCAGTCCAGATGTGGAAGTCAAGAACTCTAGAAGAAACAACAGAAATACCTCAAGTCGATAATGGCAAAATGCCTTGGGAATCTATGAACGTAGTGCATTTTCCTATCTTGCCTAGCAATACGCCATACGGCAACATGCTGCTCAAAGGGACTGATATTGTAAGACGCATGGACAGGGTTAACAAGGAAATCTATAGAGTATATACTTCGTATGTTCATCCTACAGAACATGACATATATAACCGTAGTCAAGACCTGTTAGAGCATCAGTTCTATGCCGAGCAAGTTACCTATTGGCTGAGAAAAACAGCAGATGAGTTGATATCCTTGGCTTTCGTTATTGACGAATGGAGTAGAAGTGGCAGCTGGCCTGACGTTATTAAAATTGATTCTATTGGCAGCTTAAACGATAAGGTTCCAGAAAGGTTAGAACAACTTTTTCTCCCCCATAAATTCTTTCTTTCAGTTCTAAATGAGGTCACGAACGCCTTTAAGCATTCTTTCATCAATACCGATATGACTTTGTTAGGGCCTGAGTATCCTGTCGTATTTGCCCTATCACTTAAAAGAAATAAGCTAACAGGAGAATCTAAGTTCTACAGCATTGACTTCAGGGATATCGTAGAACACTTCTCTATCTTTTATAAAGACAGTATTGAGACAGTTCAGGATTGGAGCAAAAGTAGCACTTCTGCATAGCTGCATCTCCCACAGTTACAGCTCTCATCATGATTCTTGAAAGAGGATAGTCGAAGAACCAGATGCCTATCCTATAAACGCAATGCTTGCTGTAAAGCTTCAGTAGTCTAAGAGGTTCAAGTCCTAGAATCATCACTATGCGATAGTGTACTTTCTATTCTCAAAACTTAGACCTTTTGAACCACGCCAGAGCCGTGTCTTGTTTAGTGTCTCAAAAAGATAGTCTTACAATGCCTAAAACATAATGAGACATCATGCTACTCAGCAGACTGCGCCTTCTGGTTGATGAGCATTACTCCACAGAAGACAATCGCTCCGCCTATCAAAGCAAGGGACTCTGGCACTTCACGTAGCCACAGCCACGCAATGAGAAGTGCTGCAACTGGAATTAAGGCTAAGTAACTACCTGCTTTTGCTGCTGGTACTTTTGATAGCACGTATGACCAAGCAACATATGCGACCACACCTGGAAACAATCCCATGTACGTGATCGCCATCGTCGGGTAAATCGGCGCTTGAGTGACCGTCAGTACAGCTTGCGGAGCCATCAGGAATAAACAAGCGGTGCCTGTCCAGACTGCATAGGCTGTGAACTGAATAGCGGTATATCTTTCCAGCAGTGGCTTTTGTAGAACTGAGTACAAACTGATGGCAAGCGTCGCCACAAAGACAAGCGCTGCGCCTGTCGATAGCTGTAGGTTTTCACTGCCTCGTAGAAAGATGATGGCGATGCCAGAAAGACACAATACAATGCCCGTCCATCCTAATTTACCGAGTTGTTCCTTGAAGAATACTCTGGCAAGTATTGCAATAACGGCTATCTCAGAAGAGATAATAAAGCTAGCGATGCCAGATGCGATAGTAACTTGTCCTGCATTGAGCGCGACGTTGTAGACGGTGAAGCCTAGAAAACCACAGACCGATATAAGCGGCAAGTCACGGCCTCTGGGCAAAGGCATACGCCGAAAGAGCGCGTAGACAGCTAGCGCAATAGAAGCGACAAGATAACGTAGAAACGCAGCTTCTGTAGGTGTGTATGCAGTCAGTGAGACAGAGATAGCAGGAAACGCAGAGGCCCACAACAGAACCGATAGTACGATAGCCGTGACGACTAGGGCTTTGGGTTGCGGATTGCCCGCTAACGCTTGTGACTGTGAAGGCAGTTTGTTGGAGTGGAAGACTGAGGAAGCGGCAATCATGGATACGCTTGTTGACTAAACGAATTCGACTATGAATTAGCATAGGCTTAAACATTCAAGGTATCCAAGCCAAGGCTATGCCTGAGGTTCAGTCGTGCGCCTTGCGGCTCTACGTTGACCGTTTGCCGGGGGCGCAAACAGTCAGGGAGTCTCTGCACAACAATTCAGTGGAGTGTGACGACTAACCGTTTGCTACTCGAAGCTCAAGCCTGATCACTCTGCATAAACTGCCAGACGGGTCTATCATCCCACACTTGAACTTCAACAAATCTATCGAAGCGCCAGTACTCTTCAGTCTTCCACCTGTCTCCTGGCATTCCGTACTCTTCAATCACATCAACTATTTCTTCATCGGTAAACACCTTTCCGTGTATTGGTTTGCGGTAGTCGTCTCCTCGCCCAGTCGTGTCTGTTGCGATTGCAAGACTTGGCATACTGTCAGGATAGGTGAATGAAATCATATCGCTGTCGAACAAAGACAGGGGAAGCTCTAGCTTCTTTGGACTTGAACCACTGAAGAAACCGCCCTCGTTGAAGAAGTCATCATACTCGCCTAAAACGAAGTACAAAGGACTTTTGAGATGTGGCTGCTTGCCTTTCTTCACGAACTCGCTGTGGAGCCATGCTTCGACGCTTCGACGTTCTTCAAGGTAGCCAGGATGTAACCAAGCCCGCTGACCGCTTTCTTTAAGAGCAGATAACAGTTCCTCTGCAACATCATCGGATTGAGAGCAGATATTCTTGAAAAGCTCGCTACCTTCGCTGTAGTAGTGCGTGATATAGCTCGGGATTGCGACCATGCCGCTTTTGTTCTCGACTAAGTGCTGCCTCAGCATTGTAGCGGCAAGCCATCAGACGGGAAAAGGGTTGCAGAAGAAGGCTTAAATTACTTTAGCTTGAGCTGAGGTGCAACCTGCCGATAGTAAGTAGAGCGGCTACAACCTACCTGCTCGCAAATTTCTTTTATCGTCAGCGCTCCCTCATTAGCCAGTGTGATCGCCACTTTCACTTGACTCTTATCCAGCGACTTCGGACGGCCTCCCATACGGCCACGGGCACGAGCTGCTTTCAATCCTGCCATCGTCCGTTCCCTGATCAGGTTGCGCTCATATTCTGCCATCGCGCCAATCACAGAGAACACCATCTTTCCCGCTGGCGTTGCAGTGTCGAAGCCATCCTGAAGACTAGCGAACTCCACGTCACGCTCTTTGAGTCCTTCGACGATCTCTAGTAGATGACTCAGCGATCGCCCAAGCCGATCCAACTTCCAGATAACAAGCGTGTCCTTCTTGCGAGCATACTTTAGCGCCTCAGTTAGCCCAGGCCGCTCTGACGTGCCACCGCTGATGCCTTCATCAGTGAAGATCTTCTTACAACCAGCCTCCTTCAAAGCGTCCAGTTGTAGATCGAGGCGCTGTTCAGTCGTGCTAGTTCGGGCGTATCCCACCTTCATGTACCAAAACTCGCAAATGGGGGTGCTTATAGACACATAGATAATGACATAAGTTTTGACACACTAAAAGGGTGTTAAAAGCACCGTTTTTGACACACTCCTCAGAGTGTGTCAAAAACGGTGGTTAAGATACATACCGTATGGAGAGCACATAGCTTCCATGGCATCGTGGTGCACCTGCCAAACTGCTGAGGTAAGACGATAGAATACCACTACGACTACACCATACATACTGGTTAAGATAATAGAGGCGTGCTATCACTAGGCATTTTGGCTATCTTGCCGAACTGCTTTTACTATTTTTGAGTGTTGCGATCGCTGCGCCCCAAATCGTTTACCATCGCCTGCAACGCTTCGCCCTGAAGTTAAACTATCGCCGTTTCCATAGACAACGCCTCTATGGGAGTGTACGGACACGTGATCGCTTAGAGAGCAGACTATGCCCCCATAAATTTAGCAACTTTGGGACGTAGTCTACGAACTCTCTTTAGACTTGAAACCTGTGCTACAAATCGCCTGAAAAGCGCAGCAAAAGGGGCTCACAGCTGTAGAAGCAATTTGATACTACGAGAGTGCTGCTGCATCTACGCCGCACTCATCCACTAGGTAGCACATGGCTTTGAACCGTAGCATGACCAGGGGATCGTAGAGAGGGTTGAGCTTGCACATTGGTGGAATGTGAGCGATGGTGCGCTCGAAGAGCTTAATGTCTCGCTCGAAGGGGCAGTCCGCTGGAATTAGAGAAACTATGCGGTGGGCGGTTTTTTCGTTCTCGACCGGGATGCCTTCAATCCAGTTACGTAGGGGTTTTAGGATGTCTAGAGTGTTTTTCATCTTTGGCGAAGATTGAACCATGACAACAAGAAGAGTCGTTGAATGACTCAGTAGTTTTGATGAGACATGACTGCGTTAGCTACAACGAAGATGCCCAGAGAATTAGTAGATTTATCAGAGGCAATTTCTGACTTTCTGCGGAGGTGTTGTTTCATCTGCCGCTTTTGTGTGTGCCGTTCTTATCTACTTGGTATGTTCTATACGTTTTTCCTTTCGCTAACTATCCTAGTCTGCTGAAATGGAATGACAAGTGCCTAGAGAACATTTTGACTAGAAATTATGCAAAGTTCACATGACTCTAATGCAAGCTAGAGAATCAACCATAGATTTCACCATTTTACTGCGGTAGCTCTCGTATTTGCATCTTCCCGAAGCTCATAAAGCGCCTGCTGTTCAGGGCTTTCGATAGCTGCTGCTCATTAAAAAACGTCCTCTAAAATACATTATGAGGACGCTATAAATTGAGCGAAGTTCTCTCGTAAGTAGAAGTACTCATCTTGTTGTGAGAGAGCAATTTCTTCTACGAAAATTCTCTCGTAAGTACTTCTACTTATTTCGATATTTATCTCATGGTGACAAATTCTTCTGCCGAACTTGGATGGATACCAACAGTCGCATCGAAGTTGGCTTTGGTCGCACCCATCTTGAGGGCGATCGCAATCCCTTGGATAATCTCCGCCGCATGGTCGCCAACCATGTGCGCACCCACGATCTTATCGCTTTCAGTATGTACAACTAGCTTCATTAGCGTCTTTTGATCCTTGTTTGGCAGCGTGTAATACATCGAGCGAAAGCGAGAGCGATAGACATGAATATTCTCTTCGCCATATTTTTCAATAGCATCGGTTTCAGTGATGCCTACCGCAGCGGCTTCAGGTGTCGTAAATATTGCAGACGGCACGTACTCGTAGCTCATCAGCCTGTCTTGTCCGCCGTAGAGGGTATCAGCAAAAACACGCCCCTCATTGATGGCAACTGGCGTCAGGTTGATGCGGTCGGTACAGTCACCGATTGCATAAATGCTAGGGTCAGCGGTTTGACAGTGTTTGTCGATGGCGATCGCCCCCTTATGCGTCTCTACCGCCGTATTCTCTAGTCCCAAACCATCTAGGCTAGGCTTTCTCCCTGTAGCTGATAGACAGACAGCATCAGCCACAATCGTATACGCCTCGCCTTCTTTGTCGCCTTCGGCGTCGCCGTCAACGATTTTAACAATCACCCCATTGTCGCTTTCTTCAACCCCGACAATCTCGGAGCTGTTGAAGATTTTGATCCCTTCTTTTTGTAGGGCTTCGTGCAGCTCGTCGCGCAGATCTTCATCAAATCCGTTCAGAATTTGCTCCTTGCGGATCACCATGGTGACTTCTGTACCGAGGCCGTTCATGATGCCAGCAAACTCGCAGCCGATATAGCCACCGCCTAAGATCACAATCCGTTTAGGCTGCTTGGTCAGCTCGAACATGCCATCAGAACTGATCGTATGCTCAATCCCAGGGATATCCGGCTTTACGGGTTCTCCGCCCACTGCAATCAAGATCCTTTCGGCGGTGACCTTTTCGTCGCCCACTTCTATCGTATGCGCGTCCAAAAGCTTGGCACGCTGTCTGTACAGCTTGACCTCAGCACTGTCGATCATGCGCTGATAGATGGCATTTAACCGTTCCACCTCGCCGTGGACAGCCGCGATCATTTTCTCCCAGCTAAATTCACCAGGCTCCGTTTTCCAGCCGTAGCCTACTGATTCTTCTACAGACTTAGGAAAGCGAGAAGCGTACACCATCAGCTTTTTGGGAACGCAGCCACGATTTACACAGGTGCCTCCTAAGTGATTGTCCTCGGCTACGGCTACCTTTGCCCCATGAGAGGCCGCCCGCCGGGAAGCGGCAATACCACCAGAACCGCCACCAATTACAAACAGGTCAAAGTCATAAGTCATTGTCTAAACAAAAATAAAGAAGTCTCTTGATCCTAAGTGACTTGTCGGTAAATATCTCCGTTCACAGGAAGGATGTTAGGAATCTGAACAGGTAGAACTTCTTAGATCGAGCGCTATGCAAGAGGCTATCCTAGCGTCACGTCTAGGAACATCATCAAAACGAAACCCACCATCACGCCCACTGTGCCTACCTGCCCAATCGCCTTTTGGTCGATGTCTGGAATAATCTCATCGACAATGACAAACAGCATAGCGCCGGCGGCGAAAGCCATTCCCCATGGGAGTAACGATTCCGAAAAGCTGACAAGACTGGCGCCGAGCAAGCCACCAATGGGCTCTACTAGGCCAGTTAAAGTCGAAACAGCTAAGGAATAAAGCGGGCTGTAGCCGAGGTTTCGTAAGGCGATCGCAACCACCAACCCTTCTGGAATATTCTGCAGTCCAATCCCGCCTGCAAGTGCCAGTCCGCCACTCGCGCCAGAGCCAACGCCAACGCCGACGGTCAGCCCTTCTGGGAAATTGTGAAGTGCGATCGCAATTACAAACAGCCAAATCTGCTCGAAATACTCGCTCTCTTTCCCTTCCTTACCTTTAAAGAAATGCTCGTGCGGAAAAAAGGCATGGGCTAGCCACAGAGCCGCGCCGCCTAACAAGACGCCTGTTACCATGACTGCGGCTGCGATGGTTTCTGAATAGCCGAGTGCGATCGCTGCCTCTGTCCCCGGAATCAGTAGCGAAAACGAGGTCGCCGCCAGCATCACTCCGCCGCCCACACCTAGCAAAATGCCTTGTGCCCTTTCTGATAGGCCAAATGGCAGCATCACTGGTAGCGCCCCAAGCCCAGTCGCTGACCCAGCCCCCAAGCTCGCCAAAAATCCCATTAGCACATTGTTCATGGCTGACCTCCTTCACTGAGCTTCTTCACTGAGCTTAGGTGAGTGCTATGCTTGACCGCCTCTATATCATACTCATTGTGAGTACGCTTTAGGTAGAAAGTCATCAGACCATAGCCCTTTTGACACCAGCCACTCCTGGTTAAACACCTTGGATTGGTAGCGAGCCCCGCCATCACATAAGATCGTCACAACCGTATGCCCCGGCCCCATCTCTTTCGCGAGCGCTACCGCCGCCGCCACATTAATTCCGACAGACCCACCCATGAACAGCCCCTCCTTATATAGGAGCTGATAAATTGCCTTCAGTGCATCGTGATCATTGATTTGAATCGCATCATCGATTGGTGCGCCCTCCATGTTGCCAGTCACCCGGCTATTGCCGATTCCTTCTGTAATCGAGGTGCCTTCAGGCTTGATCTCACCCGTTTTCACATAGCTGTACAGACCGCTACCCATTGGGTCTGCCACGACACAGCGCGCTTCAGGGTTCTGCTCTTTTAGAAACATCGCCACGCCTGCATAGGTGCCACCAGTCCCAGTCGCCGCTGTCCAGCCGTCTATCTTCCTGCCAGTCTGTGCCCACATCTCCGGCCCGGTGGTCTCGTAGTGCGCCTGACGATTGGCCAAGTTCTCAAACTGGTTGGCCCAAATCGCATTCTCGGTCTCTGCTGCTAGACGACCCGAAAGCTTTACATAATTGTTCTCATTTTTGTAAGGCACAGCAGGCACGGTGCGCACGTCTGCGCCCAATGTTCTCAGCAGGCTAATCTTCTCTTCTGATTGCGTTTCAGGAATAATAATGACGCACTTGTAGCCTTTGGCATTGCAGATATGCGCTAGACCAATCCCGGTATTACCCGCAGTGCCTTCGACTACTGTGCCGCCAGGCTTCAGCGTGCCTTCTTTCTCAGCCTGTTCGATAATATACAGCGCCGCCCTATCCTTAACCGAGCCACCTGGGTTCAGAAACTCCGCCTTGCCCAGAATCTCGCAGCCCGTCTCCTCACTAAAACTATTGAGCCGAATCAAGGGCGTATTGCCAACAGTGCCTACAAAACCCGATTTAATGTCCATGCGCGTGTGCTTTGCCATTCAACCCCTTTATCCTAATGGGGAACGGGTTCGGCAGAGTACAGCCCTGCGGTGAGAATCCTAAAGTCGGCAACTATACTGGAAGATATTAGCTACAGAAGAGAAGAGAGTTAATGGTATCAGTCTCGATTACATTCGACCAATTAGTCGCCGCTGTTCAACAGTTGCAGCCTAACGAACGTACTCGGTTGGCACAGGTTCTAATACGGACTGACTTGCAAACTGATCTAGCGCGTCTTCTACGAGAAATATATGACGAACCCCCTGTAGATGACATTACAGATGCGGACATAGCGGCTGAGGTAAGGGCTGTCCAACAGGGTTCTCATTAAGATGAGGCCGCGAGTTGTCGTTGATACAAACATCTGGATTAGAATTTCGTGATGTTTCTTTGCGAGATGGAGAGGTAACTATCTATGACGCTCTGCTAGATTGCGGGGTTCTTCGATTGCGCTGCCGGATTGGGCTTTTGATGCCCCAATAGTTAGCAGCTTCTGAGGCAACCATAGTGAGAAGCTGCTCATTTTCGGTAGGTAAGAGCTGTACGGATGCGATAGGAGTGTAATGAAGTGCTTTGAGGATTTCGGTGGCGATCGCACGTGCCAGCGGTGGCGGCACTGAGTTGCCGACTTGCCTAGCGCCATGCCATTTGGTGCTGTGAAAGCGGAACCAGTCTGGAAAGCCGTGCAGCCGGGCCATTTCCCTAACTGTAATGCAGCGAGGATATTTATAGTGAATAGGGCGAGGACTGGTGAAAGAGCCTCTAGCTGAGTCGGTACCCGCTCTAAGTGTGTTGCAGATGCCGTCTGGCGGTAGGCGGAAAAAGCGAGAGATAGGTTCGCGGGTGCCGGGTGGGGTGTGAGCGAAGCGATCGCGCGACTTCTGTGAGTGATCGGTACGAATACTGTTGGTAAGCAACGATGGATTCCACTGGCGGCGATAGCCATAGTGCCAATCGTCTTTTGATTGACAGCGCATCAGGGACGCATAGGTACTTTCTGGCTCTGGAAATGAGACAACGGTTTCACCTTTTGCGATTAGTTGGTGAAATTGTTCCACATCTGGCAGGTCGGAGAGAGCATCGGCGCAAGTAGGAGAACTCTTTGATGGTGAAGGGTAGATAGGTAGTGGTTTGTTCTTTTTTGCACCGATTAAAAACAATCTCTCTCTATTTTGAGGTACGCCGTAATCGCAAGCGTTTAGAATTCTCCAGGGCTCAACTAAGTGATAGTTGATATCAGCAATTTGCTTGATGATAGCATCTAGGATGTGTCGATTGCGATCACACGTCAAACCTCTTACATTCTCGAATACAAAATAGCTAGGCTGAAGCTCATCAACTAGACGAAAGAACTCTTTGACCAGGGCGTTGCGCGGATCGCTAGCGGAACGCGGTCCCATCGCCGAAAATCCTTGACACGGCGCACCGCCAATCACAGCCGTAATCTTACTTTGACTTGTTAGCTTTGCGACAGAACGGATCTCTTTTCCACTTACTGCTGTAACCGACTTGGGAATTACTTCACACAGAGGAAAATTGAACCGATGGATAGCTGCATGCACCGGGTCGATCTCGACTGCCACAGGCACGTCGAATCCAGCTTGCTCAAAACCTAAGCAGAGCCCTCCAGCCCCAGCAAATAGGTCGATTGCAATCGGTCTGTTGTTTTCAGCACTGTCCATGCGACATACTGTACCGCGTAATCTTCCCCCTTCCTTCAAACAGACTTGAAACCGTCTGTTAGTCCACGGCTAAAAACTTTTACGAACTGGTCAATATGATCTGAGGTGTGGGTAGCCATTAGGCTCAAACGTAGGCGACTGATAGGCACAGTGGGCGGGCGAACGGCTGATGCAAAGACCCCGTTCGCTCTGAGATATTTGCTAATTGTCAGGATAGTAGCGGCGTCTTTGACTTGCAAACAGATGATTGCAGAATCAGAAGGGAGCCTTTTGAGATGGAGAGAGCTGGTTTGAGTGCAGAGTGATCGCGTAGAAAGCACCCGGTCTATCTGCTCTTTCAGGTACTGCGCGTTCTGGTGAATCGATATTAAGCGATCCGGCTCTTGAGCCAGTAGCGAGATAGATCCTAACGCCGCAGCCGTATCCGCCGCTGAAAGCCCAGTTGTGTAAATCCAAGTCGCCGCGCGATTGCGTAGAAAGTCAATTAGCTGCGCATTCCCTGCAACATAGCCACCTAGGCTAGCAAACGCCTTGCTCAGTGTCCCCATCTGCACCATGGGGCGATCGCGACAGCCAAAGTGTTCGGCGCAGCCTGCTCCTGTCTCGCCCAACACACCCACACTGTGGGCTTCGTCGATCATCACCATTGCTTCAAAGCGATCGCCCAAATCCAAAATCTCTGCGAGAGCACAGGCATCGCCATCCATACCAAATACACCATCTGTCAAGATCAAACAGCGGCGGTAGAGCGATCTTGACTCAGCCAGCTTTGCCTCCAAATCAATCAGATCGCTATGTGCATAGGTAATGACCGTTGCTCCGCTAAGTGTCGATCCTTTCTTCAGGCTGGAATGGTTGTATTCATCACTCAAAATCAGATCGCGACTGTTTACTAGCGCTGCAATAGTCCCGAGGTTGGCTAGATAGCCACTGCTGAAGACGATGGCGTCTTCTGTATGCTTTAGGTGTGCGATCGCCTTCTCTAGCTCCCGATGCAGTGATCGATGTCCACTTAGCAGTCGCGAACCCGTCGAACCCGTTCCATAAGTTTCAACCGCTTCCTTCACCCGAGCTATCAATCTTGGGTCGGATGCAAAGCCTAAGTAGTCATTACTCGCTAGATTGATAGAAGGTCTACTGTCAATTGTCACAACTGGACCGCTACGACCTTCAATCGACTGCACGCTGCGATACCAGTGTGCCTGATGTAGTGTCCGCAAAGATTTCTTGATCCAGCGATAGGCATCCGTCATACTCAGCAGATTTCCTTTTTTATCTTTCTGGGTTGCAAGACTCAGACTACACCAAAGGAATAATTACTCGGCTGAGCATACGACCGTCTTCCATCTGGCTGAGGGTACATTCACCGCCTAATATCTGCATCAGCGATTGGCAAACCCATAGGTGGCTGTTTTGCGGCAGCATAATTGTAGCGGGTGAGAGTAAGTCTGCGGGGCGGCCCTCGGCCAGGGCTTGTAAGAGAATCGGATTGACGCTACCTTCGTCGGTGATCGAGATTTCTAGCCACTGTTTGTCGATGGGGCGGCACCAAATATCGATGCGATCGCCCACCGGAGATCGCTCACAAGCAGCCAAGAACAATTCGTACAGCACAAACTCAATCTTGGTCGCATCGCCCGAAACCATCAGATTGCTGTCACAGTGCACCTTCGACCATAGCTGACGCGCCTGAATTAGCGAATTTGCCCTAGCCGTAGCCCGCTTCAGCAGACTAACCAACGGCGTCTCCTGGGTCTGAATCTCCATTGTCCACTTTTCAGCTACGGTGACGTGGCCCAGCCGACGACCCAACGTCTCCATCTTCTGCATCAGCATCTGCTGACGCGGGTCTTTTGCATCCGACTGAGACTTCATTTGCTGCAAACATTTTTCAACGCCGCGATTGAGATCTTCAATCTGGTGCTGCTTGTACCAGTTGAGCTGAGTTAATTGCTGTTGATGGCCTAGCATCAGCTGTGTCAGCTTGATATGGCGACGGCACCAGGCTAGCTGATTGGCGATGATCGCCAGTAGAGTGGTTTGTTCTTCTGACCATTCACGCGCAGCATGATCAGCCATGATCAACACTGCATTGGGCTCATGCTCTGGGGCAGTTCTCAGCGCCATCGCTAATAGCTGTGTCCCTTCTGGTCCCTTGATCCATCGGCCTTCAAGCGGTAGCTCTTCTAGCTTTAGGGTCAGTAATCCTTCTGTCGAGACGGCCCAGTGTAGCAGCGCGTCTGTTTCTGTTGGAATAGGCTGGGTATCGTCTATGGAAAATTTGTTGCTCTGTGCCAGCACATCGGTCGCTTGCGCAGTCGCAGATCCATTCTCCCAGGCGACGATTCCCACTAGCGGCGCGTGCATTAGCTGCGCTAGGCGATGCGTTGCAGACTGGTCTAGCGCTTCTATGTTAGAGAGTCTCTGTAGGCTGCGCATCCCCCATTGAAAGGCTTCGTGTAGCTGTGCCTGCTGGTCTCTTTGTTTTTGTAGCCACCACTGATGCAGAATCAGACCAATTTGATTGCTCAGGGTTTGCAAAAGCTCGCGTTCAGTATGGCTCCAGCGCCTGGCGACCTTATCGATGACGATGACGATGCCTTCGGGTGCATGTCCAGGCGATGTGTTGCTTACTAAGAGAGATTTTGCACCCATTGGCTGCAGGCGCGATCGC
The DNA here is from genome assembly GCA_039111275.1 of Cyanobacteria bacterium P01_D01_bin.1. Taxonomy (GTDB): domain Bacteria; phylum Cyanobacteriota; class Cyanobacteriia; order Phormidesmidales; family Phormidesmidaceae; genus Phormidesmis. Next base: position 23,718 of record JBCCOH010000031.1, read on the forward strand.
CAAACCGCGAATTTCAGATCATGCTCAAAGTCCTCCACACTAGCAGGCGAATGTGCCCGGCGCAGCATTTGACTATCCACCTCATCGAGCGGGCTCCAATGTTCTTGACCGCCAGCCCGGCCCCCGACTTGCGGCGTTCCCTGACCAGTCTGGTAGCACAAATTGTAGCCACCTCTATCAGTATCGGCACTCAGGACTAGCAGTTGATTGGTACCGATGCGGGCGGCTAGCTGTTCAACGCACAGGCCCAACACGTGTAGCCAGTCGCGATCGCCATGAATGCTTCGGGTCACACCCGCGCTCAGCAAATGATCTGATCGCAGCTGGCTCACGGCCTCGTCCATTTCTGCGGTTGGCATGGCCAGACCGACCATCTGCCCCGCACCGCGTAGGTAGGCTTGTTCCGCCTCACTCCAAACTCGAGGCTTGCTACCCGATACCGTCAAAAACCCTTGCAGCTCGTCTCGGTACAGAATCGGTGCCACCATCAGCGACTGCGCCTGCAAGTGCACCATCAGCCGATTGGCCACGCTAGCCTTCACTGAAGATTCCAGCTCGTCAACGACCAATAGCTCATCATTACAAAGCATTTGATAGAGGCTTTGGACTTCACTGACTGGCAGAATCTCCTTTTCCTTTCCCTTTTTTCTAACTGCTCGATGCCAGAAATGCCGTCCTCTAGACTCTAGCCAGTACACGCTCGTCGCTGCACCGACAAATACTTCTGTTTCTTTAGCAACCGCTTTTAGTCTGCTGTCTAAACCCGAGAGTTCACCTAGCGTCTGTAATAACGTCAGCAACGGCTTGGCGGGGTGCTTGGTCTGCTGCCTTTGAGTTTCTAGCGCGTCTTGATGAATGACTTCTGCTAGGGCAGCGCTAATCATTAGCAATGTGGCATTCTGTAAAATGCCGGGTATCATTCCCCAGCGCCTAGAGCCTAGGACAATCAGTCCAAAGCAGACGTCTTGCCGCACAATAGGCAACATGACCGTGCCCTGTAGCTCAAAGGTTTTAGCAATCTGTGCCCAGGCGCCCGCACGCGACTCTTCACGAATGTCTGCGATTACTACTGGCCGCTGCTGAACTACCACCTGTTCTAAAAAGTCTCCTGGCTGTAGCTCTAAAGCGGTGTGGGTAAACCTTCTAGAACCTTTGGTAAGGACCCCACGAGTATCGATCTTGCGAGCAGCAGAATCATAGAGACCTGCCCACAGCAGCGAATAGCCAAGCTCGGACTGAATCGCTTCAAGTGCTATTTGAATAGCCTTTTCTAGCGTTTGCGACCCTAGAATTGCTGGCAAAACCTGATTGGGGTCTTGCTGGTGCTGCGCTTGGGCTACTCGCCGATCAGGAATGGGGGTAGGAACACGGGCGGGCTTGGTTTTGGGTTTGGCCATGTGTGAGGGCGTCGGTGAGATTACGGGGTGGCGATGCAGCGTTTATTGGTAGGGTTATGTGCGTATGGTTCCCTTCACGTCGGCTTCACCTACATTAAAGAGTGGCCAGTGCAGAGTGACCGCTAGCAGTAGGTACCTTCTTGTGCAGCAGCTTTATCGGTTTGGGGTGCGATCGCTATTATTCAACATCCTCAAAGCAGACCCCGAAACTGTCCACCGCCAAACGATTGCCTTACTAGCATGGCTAGCCACCGCGCCGAACAGCAGCTCAATGGTCCACCAGCCAACCCGCCGCGCTGCCCAAGCCGCTCTAGTCGGTACTTTTGGTAGTCAGCCTTCCTTTTCCAGAGCGCTCTACCAGTCGCTCTGGGGAATCGACTTTTTTAATCCGCTCGGGCTAGCAGCCGGATTCGACAAAGATGGAACAGCGGCGCGAGCTTGGCCACTGCTTGGCTTTGGCTTTGCGGAGCTAGGAACGGTCACGTATCATCCGCAGCCAGGTAACGCCAAACCTAGAATGTTTCGATTACCAGCAGATAGGGCAGCTCTCAACCGGATGGGATTCAACAACCAGGGCGCAGCGGCGTTGTCTTGTAAACTGCGAGAGCTTTGGCCGGATGGGAACTATCCTATTCCGGTTGGCATTAATTTGGGCAAGTCAAAGATCACGCCCTTAGACAAGGCTGTAGAAGACTATCGTCAGAGCTTTGAGCTGTTGAAAACGCAGGGAAGTTATTTTGTGGTAAATGTGTCATCGCCGAATACGCCGGGGTTGCGATCGCTCCAAGCCAAAGAACAGCTCACCCCTATCCTCGAAACGCTCCAAACTGCCAATACAGAAAACAAACCGCTGCTAGTCAAAATCTCTCCTGATCTGGCCAGCGAAGATATCACAGAAATCGTCCAGCTCGCCCAGGACTGTAACCTAGCGGGCATCATCGCCACTAATACAACCATCGACCGCAGTACGCTCACTACTCGTACCATTACCACCACTGGCAAATCCGTCACCGACGAAGCAGGCGGCATCAGCGGCGCACCTGTGACTAGCCGTTCAACAGAAGTCATTCATCAAATCTATGCTCAAACTCACGGCACTCTACCGATTATTGGCGTAGGTGGCATCTTCAATGCCGATGACGCTTGGGAGAAGATCACAGCAGGCGCATCGCTATTGCAGACCTACACCGGATGGGTGTATGAAGGGCCGGGTATGGTGCGGGCGATCGCGCAAGGGCTGAAGAACAGGCTAGATATGCACAAACTTAAAAATATCTCCGCAGCCATAGGACTCGCGCATCTTACATAGCGTTTGTCTTTTGCGTAATGCGGCTTTTCTAGATGACTGGCTTTTCTAGATGACTATGGAGGCGATCACACTATTAAACACCTCACTAGGGCGCATCGCCTTCGTCACCTTCTCTGCGTCCGCCAAATAATAGCCACCAATATCTACTGGCTCTCCCTGCACTTCTGTCAGTTCATTCATAATTGTCTCCTCATTCTCACCAAGCTGCTTAGCTACCGCCGCAAATTTCTCTTTTAACTTCTCGTCCTCACTCTGCGCAGCCAACGCCTGCGCCCAATACATCGATAGATAAAAGTGACTACCTCGATTGTCAATCTCTTTCACTTTACGAGAGGGTGACTTATCCGTATCTAACAACTTGCTCGTCGCCTGATTCAATGCCTCCGCCACTATCAGCGCCGATTTATTGGCTGTCTTTCGCCCCAACTCCTCTAGCGTCACCGCCAGCGCCAAGAACTCTCCGAGAGAATCCCAGCGCAGATGTCCTTCTTTTACAAACTGCTGTACATGCTTTGGCGCAGACCCACCTGCCCCAGTTTCAAAGAGTCCACCGCCTGCTAGCAGCGGTACAATCGACAGCATTTTTGCACTAGTGCCTAGCTCAAGAATTGGGAACAGATCGGTCAGGTAGTCTCGTAACACGTTTCCAGTAACAGAGATCACATCTTTTTCCGCTTTAATCTCTTCGCACGTAAAGCGCATTGCCTCAACCGGCGGCAAAATCTTGATGTCTAGTCCTGTTGTGTCATAGTTGGGCAGATACTGCTTTACTTTTGCGATGATGTTGGCGTCGTGAGCTCGATTTTCATCCAGCCAGAAAACGGCTGGATTATCCGTAGCTCTCGCTCTGTTGATTGCTAGCTTTATCCAGTCTTGAATCGCAACATCCTTGGTTTGACACATCCGCCAGATATCGCCTTTGTTCACGCTATGTTCCATCAGCGTTTTACCAGACTCATCGACTACTCGAACCATGCTGTCAGCCGACATCTCAAATGTCTTGTCATGAGAGCCATATTCTTCAGCTTTTTGTGCCATTAGCCCCACATTAGAGACGCTGCCCATTGTGGTCACATCAAAGGCTCCGTTCTCCTGACAGAACCGGATGCACTCTTGATACATAGTGGCGTAGCAGCGATCGGGAATCATCGCCTTCATATCGTGCGGCTGTCCATCTGCGCCCCACATCTGACCGGAGGTGCGAATTGCAGCGGCCATAGAAGCGTCAATGATCACGTCACTGGGTACGTGAAGGTTGGTGATACCTTTGTCGGAGTTAACCATAGCAAGCGATGGACGGCTGTCGTATGTGGCCTGCAAGTCAGCTTCGATAGCGGTGCGCTCTGCTTCAGGAAGGGATTGAATCTTGTCATAGACGTCACCGAGGCCATTGTTTGGATTAATCCCTAGCTCGGCAAATGTATCTGCGTATTTAGTAAAAACGTCTTGATAGTAGACAGTGACACCATGACCAAACAGAATTGGATCGGAGACCTTCATCATGGTCGCTTTGACATGAAGGGAGAGTAATACATTCTCTTCTTTCGCGGCTTCTATCTCTTTTTCGTAGAAGGTGCGTAGGGCCTTGACGCTCATCACAGCAGCGTCAATCACTTCTTTCTCTAAAACGGCTGGTTTTTTCAATACCGTAGTAGTGCCGTCTTTTTTTACTAGCTCGATTCTTACGTTTCCAGCAGTCTCGACTACAACAGATTGCTCACTGCCGTAGAAGTCGCCGCTTTTCATATGGGCGACATGAGATTTGGAATCGGCCCGCCAAGCGCCGACGGAATGGGGGTGTTTGCGGGCGTATTCTTTGACAGCCTGCGCGACTCGGCGATCGGAATTGCCTTCGCGCAGGACGGGATTAACGGCGCTGCCAAGCACTTTGGCGTAGCGAGATTTGATGGTCGCTTCGGTGTCGTTTTTGGGATCGGCAGGATAGTCGGGGATGTCATAGCCTTTGGCCTGAAGTTCTGTGATCGCACTCACCAACTGCGGCACAGATGCGCTAATATTTGGCAGCTTGATAATGTTAGCTTCAGGTGTTTTTGCCAGTTCTCCTAACTGCGCCAAAGCATCTAGCTGACGCTGTTCTTCGCTCAATCGTTCAGGAAAGTTCGCGATAATGCGTCCAGCCAAGGAAATATCACTGGTCTCGACAGTCACATTAGCGGCTTTGGCGAAGGCTTGAACGATGGGTAGGAAGGACTGCGTCGCTAAAGCGGGTGCTTCATCTGTATAGGTATAGATGATCTTGGCGGATGGGTTAGACATAGAGCTTCCTACTCGTCTACTGCGCGTTCTGCTGGAGTATAGCAGTCAGCTTCATCAGTTTTTAGTTGCATAGCTTACGCCATTGAGCAAGTTTTAATCCGCTATGTTGTTCTTAATTTTAGGCCGGATCTATGACTTACCAGGCTCAGCTTAGCTACAGCGAAACTTTAATTCGTCGTGCAGTCTTTTCTTTCTGGAAGAGAACAGTTGGACCTGGGGTACGGATTGCTCTAGTCATTGTCGCGATCACCGCCGCTGTTCTTCTTCCTGGCGATCGCACTTGGGTAGGCGGTATTTTCGGCACGGTGGTCGTGGTCTACGTAGGCTTTCTAGCCATGATCTATGTGGTTCACCTCAGAAATTCAATAGCCAAGTTTCACGATTTAGGGGAGGAGGCGATCGCAACATTCGCCGCAGAAGAAGCCACCTTCACAGTTACCTCCGCTATCGGCAGTTCTACCTTGAGATGGAGCACCATCCAGGAAGTGTGGCGCTTCTCTAAATTCTGGCTCGTCTTATTCTCGAAAGCGCAATTCATGATCGTTCCACTAGAAGACATAGACCAAGACATGCAGCTCTTTGTTTTAGAAAAGGTTAGAGTTAATGGCGGGAAAGTACAGAACGAAGCTAGCTAAGGAGAGAGGCTGAGCGACCCTGTTCCATACCAACCTAACCCAAAGAAAGATGCTACAGCCTGCGTAGACCCTAACACTAAGGTTAGAGAACCTTTCAAGAGAGAAGGCCGCTTCTAGACACCGACTTTAGATGACGCCAGCTTCAACTCCAACCGTTCAGTAATACGCGCATTCAAATGCTATCAGGTATGCGTTGGAGTCGAGAGAGAGGTCAAAAGGTGGCGGCTATCAGAGAGCAGATAGGCATAGTCTGAAGCCTCTACAGCCCGGTGTACTTCGTCATAGTTGGTAACGATATCAGATAGCCGTTGATGAACGAGTTTGAGCGGACTGCCAGTCGGCTTTAAAGGCGGAATTTCCAGAAATTCAGACAGCCGCTGAGCAGTCGCCAAATATGTATTTGGATTCATCAGGTCGTCTTCATAGATCAGTGTTAGATGAGGAATGCCATGCAAAATCGCCTGAGCTTCTATTCTTTGATTATCCAGATAATTCAAACAGTCCAATAACTCTTGGGTATCTACTGCGATTCGCCCAGCAGAAGTGCTTTTGGTATCGGGATCTAGCTCGATGAGAGTCTCGTCTACGTCAAAAGGGTATTGAGTGCTGTTTGCTTTGAGAGTAGCGATCGCATGCCGCAAGACATCCTGACGCTGTAGATAGATTACTCGAGCACCGCTTCTGCGCAAATCCTGCATGAACTGGTTGGGATTTGGAATATTTTGCACCTGGCGTAGATGCTCCACTGACAGACTAAAACCGTAGACTTCACTATGGCTTTGTCGAATCCGCTGATGCACGCTCAGCCGAGGAAAGCGCACTGCCCGACTCAAGATCTTCTCTTGAAAAGCGATGTCTTTGCGATCACGGAACCATTTTGCTAGCGTGATACAGCCGCTTTGACCCAGATCTAGCACTGCGAAACTGGGCTTATGCGTTCCAGAACCCATCAAATTTCTGCACGTAGTCAGCCAGCTATCTTTAAGGCCACCACTGACAGGTTTTTTATTCTTATCAGTCAAAGATCCATCTTCTGTAGTCACTGAAGTTCTTTCCATCTCCAAACGATTGTCTGAGCGCTTGTGCATCAAAAAATACGAAACATCTAAAGTAAAATCACAGTGATTGCTTCCTTCTATCCCACCTCTTCTATTAGTTGATTTAGCTTCCTACACGCTCAAAGCGGTACATTCAAAGCACTACACTCAAAGCACTGCATTTAAAGCACTACACTCAAAGCACCATGGCCAATCTGCTTCGCACTCCGCTACATGCCCTGTACCTAGAGCAAAAAGCGAAGATGATGCCTTTTTCTGGCTGGGAAATGCCTGTCCAGTTCAGCGGCATCCTTCAAGAGCATGCTGCTGTCAGAGAAGATGCAGGCGCGTTTGATATCTCGCATATGGGCAAGTTTGTGCTCAGAGGAAGAGATGCGATCGCTCAGCTCCAGAAATTAGTCCCCTCCGATCTATCCAAACTCACTTCTGGCAAAGCCCAATACACTGTCTTGCTTAACGAAAAAGGCGGCATCATCGACGACCTTATCGTCTATCACCAGGGCACAGACAATGGAACCGAAAGAATCACTCTAATTGTCAACGCAGGCACTACCGACAAAGATAGAACCTGTCTAGAAACGCACCTCCCCAAAACAGTCTCGTTTCAAGATCTTTCCCAAGCGCAGGCGCTAATTGCTGTCCAAGGGCCAGCCGCCACCGCCAAACTTCAGCAGATCTGCCCAGATGAAGACCTGCAATCTATCCCTCGCTACGGCCACCACACTGGTCAGATAGTCGGCCAGAGCGCCTTCTTTGCCCGCACTGGCTACACTGGCGAAGACGGCTTTGAGGTCATGGTCCCTGTGGCTGCGGCGCCTGAACTATGGCAACAGCTAATCGCGCTTGGCGTTACGCCCTGTGGCCTCGGCGCTAGAGATACCCTGCGATTAGAAGCCGCTATGGCTCTCTACGGACAAGATATTGATGATAATACTACTCCGATTGAAGCCGGACTCAGCTGGCTCGTCCACCTAGACAAACCGTCAGACTTCATCGGTCGCAGCGTCCTCGAACAGCAAAAGTCAGCAGGTCCGCCTCGCCGTCTCGTCGGCCTCACCCTAGAAGGGCGAAATATTGCCCGTCACGACTATCCGATTTTGCACAATGGTGAACCGATTGGAACGATCACCAGCGGCACCCTTTCCCCCACACTGGGTCACCCGATCGCCCTCGGCTACGTCCCCCCAGCCCTAGCCAAAGTAGGCACTATTGTAGAAGTCGCCATCCGCAACAAAACTTTCCCAGCCACCATCGTCAAACGCCCCTTCTACAAAGCTGCAAAATAGGCGTAATATCTTAGACGTAAAGCATAAGTGACCAAAGCTATAGAAAGCTCACCTGCTTCATATTCCTCGTTCATCCTTCATCCTTCCAACTCCTTGCTATGTCATTTGATTATCCAGACGACCTGCAATATCTAGATAGCCACGAGTACGCCCGCCTCGACGAAGAAGATAATACGGTAACGATTGGTATTACAGCGTTTGCAGTTGACCAAATGGGTGATGTGGTATTCCTAGAGTTGCCGGAGATTGGCGACACGGTTGAGCACGGTGAAAATTTTGGCACGATTGAATCTGTCAAAGCCGTTGAAGACTTAAAGTCGCCAGTAGATGGCGCAGTGATCGATCGCAACGAAGCATTGATAGAGTCTCCCGAAGAAATCGCCAACGATCCCTTCGGCTCATCCTGGCTAATCAAAGTAAAGGCGGACGACCTGGCTGGCCTAGACGATGCGATGTCAGCAGAAGAATATAGACAGCAAGTCGAAGGCGACGATTAATCTTTACTTCCTAGGCATGAGTGACCGTGATAGTTAGGAAAGCAGGTCATAAATAGGTCGATAGCCGCAACTTATCTTAATATTGGATTAACTCGCCGGTAATTTCGTTTCCTATGTCCTACGACCTCACCTCCTCTACTAATGAGGTAATGGCCTCAGCTTCAGCATCCACAGCCCCTACGTCCCAGTCGTCTGCAACCGCTGCTTCAGAGATTGATAACCAGCGTTCTGGCTGGATGCAACAGCTAGAGTCTGACCGCTTTACTAGTCGCCATTTGGGGCCAACTGAATCGGATATTGAGCGGATGCTGAGCGTACTTAGTATGGAGACGGTGGAAGCGTTGATCGATGCTGCGGTACCGGCAGGTATTCGACTTGATCGGGCTCTAAAAGTTGACGCTGCACTCAGCGAAACAGACGCGCTGAAGAAAATCGCCGAAATAGCCTCGCACAATCAGGTCTACCGTAGCTACATTGGTTTGGGCTACCACGCTTGTGTGACGCCGCCCGTGATTCAGCGAAATATTCTGGAGAACCCAGGCTGGTACACGCAGTACACACCTTACCAGCCGGAAATTTCGCAGGGCCGATTGGAAGCGCTGCTGAACTATCAGACGATGGTGAGTGACCTAACGGGGTTAGAGATTGCCAATGCTTCGCTGCTAGATGAAGGGACAGCGGCGGCTGAAGCGATGAGTATGAGCTTCGGTGTCTGTAAAAATAGGGGTGCGATCGCAGCCAAACGATTCTGGGTGTCCTCAACCTGCCATCCGCAGACCATTGAAGTGATTCGTACCCGCGCTCAGCCGCTGGGAATTGAGGTTGTCGTCGGTGACCATCGGCAGCCACTGGCTGAAGAGGCTTCCTACTTTGGGATGTTATTGCAATATCCCGCTACAGATGGCTCTATCAACGACTACACTCAGTTCATCGAACGAGCGCATGAGACAGGCGCAATTGTCATCATCGCCGCTGATTTGCTTAGCCTTACCCTACTCAAAGCGCCTGGTGAATTCGGTGCAGACATTGCCATTGGCAATACTCAAAGATTTGGCGTTCCGCTAGGCTACGGTGGACCTCACGCCGCTTATTTTGCCACGAAGCAAGCCTACGCCCGTAAGCTCCCTGGTCGCCTAGTCGGACTTTCCAAAGACAGCAAAGGCATACCCGCCCTCCGTCTAGCTTTGCAAACTAGAGAGCAACATATTCGCCGCGACTCTGCGACCAGCAACATCTGCACCGCTCAAGTTTTGCTCGCGATTATTGCCAGCACTTACGCGGTCTACCACGGTCCAACTGGATTAAAAGAGATTGCTGATAGAATTCAAAAGCTAACAAGTGCCTTAGCGAATGGCCTCAAGAAGCTAGGATATGAGCTGCGTAGCGAAACAGTTTTCGACACCCTAACGGTTGAGACTGGGGAGCAAACTGCAGATATTATCGCTCGTGCCGCCGAGCAACAAATCAATCTCCGAATTGATTCGGCTATAGAAGGTCAGCCACTCACGGTAGGGATCTCTATCGATGAGATGGCTGGTATCGATCAAATCGCCCAATTGTTGACGATCTTTGCAGGCAACAAACCTACACCTAGCCTAAACTCACTTGCACCAAAGCCGATCCCTGCTGCGCTGGCCCGCAATTCTAGCTATCTCACGCACCCCGTCTTCAATCAGTACCACAGTGAAACCGAGCTACTGCGTTATCTCTACAGCTTACAAAAGAAAGATCTCTCCCTCGCTGATGCAATGATTCCGCTCGGGTCTTGCACGATGAAGCTGAATGCAACTGCTGAAATGGTTCCAATTACTTGGCCAGAATTTGGACAGATCCATCCTTTTGCACCGCTTTCTCAGACCGAAGGCTATCAAATATTGTTTACGCAGCTAGAAAACTGGCTGGCTGATATCACTGGCTTCGCCGGAATCTCTCTACAGCCTAACGCGGGCTCTCAAGGTGAATACACGGGGCTACTTGTTATTCGCCAGTATCATGAAAATCGCTGCGAAGGGCACCGGAATATTTGTCTGATTCCTCAATCTGCGCACGGGACGAATCCGGCGAGCGCAGTCATGGCAGGAATGAAGGTAGTCGCTGTGAAATGCGACAACGATGGCAACATCGACGTTGATGATTTGACCGCTAAAGCTGAGAAGCACAAAGAGACTCTATCAGCGCTGATGGTGACTTACCCCTCTACCCACGGCGTCTTTGAAGAGAGCATTAAGCGTGTCTGTGAAATTGTTCATGCTAGAGGTGGTCAGGTCTATATGGATGGGGCTAATATGAACGCGCAAGTTGGGCTGTGTAGCCCTGGCGATATTGGCGCGGACGTCTGCCATCTCAATTTACACAAGACTTTTTGTATTCCCCACGGTGGTGGCGGTCCCGGTGTCGGCCCGATCGGTGTAGCGGCTCATCTAGTGCCATTTTTGCCTGGTCATAGACTGATTAATATTGATCAAGAACAAAGCAGCAAGGAACACAACGGCAAAGAACAAAGCGGTAAAAAGAGAATTGGTGCTGTTGCTTCTGCGCCTTGGGGCAGCGCGAGTATACTGCCGATCTCTTGGATGTACATTCAGATGATGGGCCCAACTGGACTAAAACAGGCAAGTGAAATTGCTATTTTGAGCGCGAACTACATTGCTAAGCGCTTGGAAGGGCATTACGACATTTTGTACAAGGGCAGCAGTGGTCTGGTCGCTCACGAATGCATCATCGACTTGCGTGAGTTCAAAAAGAGTGCTCAAGTGAACGTAGACGATATTGCCAAGCGGATGATCGACTATGGCTTTCACCCGCCGACGATGTCTTGGCCAGTTGCTGGAACGATTATGGTGGAGCCAACTGAGAGCGAATCTTTGAGTGAGCTGGACCGCTTTTGTGATGCGATGATTGCAATTCGCGCCGAAATCGAACAGATTGAATCAGGATCGTGTGCTCTAGAAGACAGTCCACTGCATTATGCTCCGCACACCACTGCCGATCTAGTGGGAGAGTGGAACCGGGCGTATTCTCGTGAGGAGGCTGTTTTTCCAACTGATTGGACACGCGATCGCAAGTTCTGGCCTAGCGTCAATCGCATCGATCAGGCATTTGGCGATCGCAACCTGGTCTGCACCTGTCCCTCAATGGAAGAATTCGCAGAATAGCCTTCACTCTCTACACCCCGCTCCCCTATGCCCCACTCCGATCAGGCAAACTGGCAAATTCCCCCCGAGCCCATCGCCAGCATGCTAGATGCGCGGCGTCTACCTGCGATCGCCTTCTCACCCAGTGCCGATTGGATAGTCGAACTGCGCACAGTCGGACTCCCCCCGATAAAAGATCTCACTGCTCCTAAGCTAGGTCTAGCCGGAATTCAGCTAGACCCTCGAACCTGGGGACCCGCAAAGCCAGGCTACTACTGTGCGCTATCTATTCGTCGCCGCGATGAAGAGACCACCTGTCCGATCGAACTGCCTCCAAACCCACGTATTCGCAATCTCAGCTGGTCAAAATGCGGGCAGTATCTGTCCTTTACTCAGACTCATCTAGCTAACGAGACAGAAAGTGGTATTAGCCTGTGGGTGCTCGACTTAGAAGCCGCAAAAGTTCGAGCCCTCACCGGGCCTATTCTTCACAACATTGGCGGTGGCAGCCCCACTCGCTGGCTACCGGACAACACTATTCTCTGTAAAATTCGTACAGAATCAGGGCCACCGCCTACCCCTTCAACTGTACCGAACGGTCCTGTGATAGAAGAGAATTTAGGAAAGCTTGCACCCGCTCGCACTTTCACCAATTTGTTAGAGAATGCTCACGACGAAGATCTCCTAAAGTATTACCTGAATTCTTCAATCATCAAACTCTCTCTGGACGGTAAGCAAACGCATATCACAGGCCCAGCGCTTCACAGTGGATTCTCTCCTTCCCCAGATGGTAAGTGGCTCAAAATCGTCAAGGTCAAAGAACCGTTCTCTTATCAAGTTCCAATTTCTCGCTTTCCTCGCGAGGCTAGTATCATCAGCCTTCAAGCAAATTCCCAAACAAACTCTCAATCAGAGACCTCAAGGCCCGCCCCGTATATTATTTCTGATCTGCCACTAGCTGAAGAGATTCCAATAGATTTTGATTCAGTAAGAGCTGGTAAAAGAATTTCTGGCTGGAGAGCTGACCAACCTGCCACTATCTACTGGGTAGAGGCGTTAGATGAGGGCAATGCCCAGCTAGAGTCTGACTATCGCGATGCAGTATATACGCTACCCGCACCGTTTGTAGGTTCACCAAATTTGCTGTGGAAATCCACGCTGCGCTTCAACAGTATTGTTTGGGGAGACGACAGGACTCTACTGGCCTACGAGTCTTTCTACAACACTCGACAGATTCGGACTTGGAGACTTTTCCCTAATGATCTTCAGTCCGCGCCCGTTCTGTTAGAAGAACGCAACTTTCAGGACGCTTATAGTAGCCCTGGCAATCCAGTCACAGCGCCGGGAGAGTATGGCTGGCCAGTATTGCTAATATCCGAACAGAGTGATATCTACTTCAGCGGTAGGGGTGCCTCGCCAGAAGGTGTTTTTCCTTTTTTGGATCGGCTACATCTAGAGAATAAGGAGAAAACTCGCATATGGCGATCGCCCCCAAACACTTTCTCAAGGGTCCAAAGAATCCTCGACCCAGCCGCCAGCCAATTCATTGTCCGGCGCCAAACAAAAACAGAGCCTGGCAACTATTGGCTGCACAAAGAAGGTCAAGAAACTGCTCTAACCGAACTTAGAGATCCGCTGCCCTGGTACAAAGACGTTAAAAAGGAGGTTGTTCGCTACAACCGCGCCGATGGACTGCAGCTTTCTGGGACCTTATACCTGCCGCCCAATCATGACCTGAAGCGTGATGGTCCCTTGCCAACGCTGCTGTGGGCATACCCAGAAGAACACAAAAGCAGAGAGACCGCCAGTCAAGTCACAAGATCAGAAGATACGTTTGGCAGGCCCGTTCGAGCTTCAGCTTTATTCTTACTGACTCAAGGCTACGCACTGCTTTCGGGGCCGTCTATGCCAATTATTGGGGAAGAAGAGACAGAACCGAACGATACCTATTTAGAGCAGTTGATCGATAGTGCGACAGCAGCAGTGGATTATTTGGTAGGAAGGGGGGTATGCGATCCTCAGCATATCGCTATTGGCGGTCACTCCTACGGTGCATTCACCACCGCCAATTTACTCGCCCACACCGATCTCTTCTGTGCAGGCATCGCCCGCAGTGGCGCCTACAACCGCAGCCTCACCCCCTTCGGCTTCCAGGGCGAACAGCGCAACTACTGGGATGCCACCGCCACCTACAACCGCATGTCCCCGTTTACCAACGCCGATAAAATAAACCATCCGCTGCTGCTCATTCACGGCGCCGCCGACAACAACTCCGGCACATATCCTATGCAGACAGAACGACTCTACGAAGCCATCAAAGGTCTCGGCGGTACCGTCCGCTACGTTAGCCTCCCTCACGAGGAGCACGGCTATCGTTCGAAGGAAGCCGTCGGCCACGTACTTTGGGAGATGGTCCTGTGGCTAGACACCTATGTAAAACGAACAGACCTGAATCAGACAGACCGCTAAGATGCAAATACCCATAGTTCTGCTTGTGGTCTCAGCTCATGGCCTTCCTTGCTAATCGTCACCTGCCGCAAACCGATCCACCGTGCCCAGCGCATGAGACGCTACCGACCATGTACGATTTGCCCAAGGTAAATCGCCAAGTGTTGTAGTTGAATTCATCTCGGCAAGGCAGTGAAGAGAGCCAAGACTACGGCTATCTCAATCAAGGAGGTGATAACCAGTGGGGTACGCTGCCTACGCGGTTTGACTCACGAGGCATTATCGAAATTAAACTACCGGCCGAGAGTGGCAACGACGTTATGGTTGGTGGCACTGGCGACGATGTTCTCTACGGTGAGCTAGGCGATGACGTACTTGATGGCAGTAATGCTCGGGCAAGAGGTGCCTATGAATCTGTTGAGAGTGCCATTGGTTTTATCCGGTTCACTCCACAGAGCTGATTGTATGCTGCTGCGTTGATCAGTGAAGCTTAGATGAGACTGTGTGTGGATGCGATCGCTTGTATTAACGGTCTGCTGTAGATAGTGGTTCGCCCAAGAAATTCCCTGCTATCTGGGCGCATCGTGTGATACATTTTATAGGCTGCAAACGTGCGAGGGTCAGTGCCCGAGTGGTTAATGGGGGCGGACTGTAAATCCGCTAGCTATGCTTACGCTGGTTCGAATCCAGCCTGGCCCACCATCTCGCTGTAGTAGCTTCATATCAGTAGCTTCATATCGGCATGATGCGCCCATGTGGCTCAGTGGTAGAGCACACCCTTGGTAAGGGTGAGGTCACGAGTTCAATCCTCGTCATGGGCTTTATTGAAGATACTTCAAACAAAAGGCCGACTCTCACGATGAGAGTCGGCCTTTTTGGAGTGATTGAGATAACTAGACGGCTGCTAGCTCTGGGCGTCGGCTGTTGCGAATGCCTTCGATTGCGGTTGCATAGTCGTCTGCTTTAAATACGGCAGAACCTGCAACGATCGCGTTTGCGCCTGCCTCTAAAACCTGCCATGTGTTGTGACCTTTGAGGCCACCGTCTACCTCGATCCAGGGATCGAGACCGCGCGCATCGCACATTGCTCTTAGCTTTTGAATTTTGGGCACGACGCCAGGGATGAAGCTCTGACCACCGAACCCAGGGTTGACGCTCATAATCAAGATCAGATCGCACAGATCTAGGCTGTATTCGATCATGTCGAGGCTAGTGCCTGGGTTCAAGACGACGCCCGCTTGTTTGCCTAGCTCCTTGATTTGGCCAAGAGTGCGGTGCAAGTGGGGAGAAGCGTTGTGCTCGCAGTGGACGGAGATGATATCTGCACCTGCTTTGGCAAAATCTTCTACATACTTCTCGGGTTCGACGATCATTAGGTGAACGTCGAGTGGCTTGTCGGTGTGGGGGCGAACTGCATCTACAATCATCGGACCGATAGTGATGTTCGGTACAAAGCGACCATCCATAACATCGACGTGAATCCAATCTGCGCCAGCTTTGTCAACTGCGCGAATTTCTTCACCTAGACGGCTAAAATCAGCAGACAAAATTGACGGTGAGATAACGACAGGTTTATCAGATTGAGTTCTTGCCATGGGGATCGGCCTCCTAGAAGTGAATGTTGTATATAGATGTGGATCTATAATCGCCTGTAGCTATTGTAACAAAACATTTCGCCTCTCAGACATCTGGAGCTTGGTCAATCTAGCTTAGCGATGCTGAGGAGCGATCACCTTCTTCTAGTAATCATAAATCCTCCTGAGAATAGTTCCAGAATTTGCCAGTAGCTTAGCTAGTAAATTGAGATAGAGTTGCTCTAATGACTTCTCATCAATCTGGCCTAATATGACCTCGGACAAAATAGCAAATTCGACTAATAATTCTGAGCTTGGTACTTCTAGGTCTGTTGCTCCTAAACGTCGTCTGGGCTCACGTCTTGGTGGACTGGGTCTGGGCATCGGTGCCATAGCTTTGGGTGTTCCTGCTCTGGCGCTATCTTCGTCTGTCGGTAGCGATGGCATTGATGCTCGGCGTTTGCAAACAGCGCCCTATAACCTGACTGGCCGAAAGATTGCTATTGGCCAGGTAGAGATTGGTCGGCCCAGTCAGTTTGGCATTGATAAGATTGCGGTTGAGAATTCGATTGTGCGAGTAGGTAGGACTTTTGAGCTGGATGGACCTGCGATCGCAGACGAATCTGTCGACGGGCATGCCACTAATGTCGCCAGCGTCATGATCAGCCAGGACAAAACGTTCAAGGGGGTGGCGCCCAATGCCGTTCTCTACTCAGATGCGATCGGTGCCTTAACGGAATTTGTTGGACAAAACGAAGAATGCTTGGCCTCTCAGCATATTGCTCTACAAAATAGCGGCGACGTACGAGCAACTAATTTTAGCTTTGGCGAGCCGCTAAGTCGCGATCCTAGGCCCGGTGCAACTTTGGACGGCAATGCCCTATTGACCCAGTGCATCGACTGGTCTTCTCGCGTCCACAAGCTACTCTATGTAATTGCGGGTAATCAGGGACGCGGCGGCATTCCTATTCCTACAGACAACTTCAATGGTATCAACGTTGCCTATTCTCGACGGGTCAACGGTCGCTTTGTCCGGTTGGACCGAGCAAACCTTGGGAGCGAACCCCCTGCTAGCGCCACCAGAGGACCAGGTATAGAGACCAACGATGGCGCTCGGCGCTCTATCAATCTGGTCGCACCAGGCAGCGAGATAGAAATGTTTCAGCCCGACGGTCAGCTAACAGTGAGTAGTGGTACTAGCTTTGCTGCGCCTCATGTGGTGGCGACTGTGGCGCTGCTGCAAGAGTTTGGCGATCGTCAGTTTCGTGACGGCGCGCCGAACTGGAGCCTCGACTCTAGAGAACCGCTGGTGATGAAATCGGTTATTCTCAATGCTGCTGACAAACTGCAAGATCCGGGCGACGGCTCGCGGCTAGGCATGGCCCGAACGCTTTTGGATGAGGGTGGCAAAGACTGGACCGAGTCCGATGCTTACCAAAGCCAAAGCATCCCGCTCCATGCTGAGCTAGGCACTGGCCATCTCAACGCATACCGGGCTTATGAACAGCTAGCAGGCGGACAGTGGCAGCCCGGCGAGGCTGTCCCAGAGAAGGGCTGGAGCTACAGTAGCCTAGCCGAGACTGGCAGCGCCGAGGACTATTTATTCGACCAGCCACTTCAAGGTGGTAGCTATGTTAGCGCTACCCTCAGCTGGGAAAGGATAGTAGAGCTCAACTCTCAAGACGAATATTTTAATGTGGGTGAAAGGTTTACAGGTCAGCCCATTAGTAACCTAAACCTCTACCTTCTACCCGCTGATACTGATGATGTTAGTGATAGCGTTTGGTCTTCGGTCAGCGCAGAAGATAGCCTAGAGCATATCTTCATTCCGATTCCAGAAACAGGGCGTTACAAGCTAAGAGTAGTTCAAGAGGAGACCGTGCTAGAAGAGGCGCAGCCTTACTCATTAGCTTGGTGGGCTCAGCCGGTTGAGTAGCGAAGTATCAATGACCCGAGCAGCGGTGTCGTAGCATTGGCTGAAGATCATTCATCGGTTGTGATGTGTACACTTCGTTCTAACGCTTGCTCTAGAATTTCGCGATCGCCCATAGCTGCCCAGATGCCAACATCTAAACTACCCTGACCCGAAACGGATATTTTGATCTCTTTATCTGAGATATCACAGCCAAGCTCTGCAATCTGTTGATCTTTGGTTCTGTTCAGGTTTACCGCAATTCTCAGCAGTCCGGCGAGAACCCACACAATTTGCTGCTGCTGTTTGGATAGACGCTTAAACTGGCCGTGTTTCTTCTTTGGTCTAGCTTTGCGGTGGTAGCGAATGACCTGACCAATCAGGACCATCTCTTCATCAGTAAAGCCCCTTGGGTCGGCCCGTTTGAGAATGTAACGAGAGCTTTTGTGATAGCTCTTGAAGGATAGATATTGACCAATATCATGAAGTAGGGCGGCGTATTCTAAGACGTCTTTTTCTAGTGAGTCAAGCTGATGGAGTGATCGCGTCTCCTCAAATAGCTGTAGCGCCAGCTTAGCAACGTGGCGGTTACTTTCCCAGTCTGACTCATATTTGTGAACAAGCTGGGCAGCCTTGCGCTGGCGCAAATCGCCTTCTACTCGAAAATCAGCAACATCTTTACCATAGCGATCGATGTAGTCAAGAATCATCCCCTCACGCAAAGAGGCGTCACACAGCGTCATCTCTCTGACATCGGCCAATTTGAGTAGCTGTGTGAGTAAAACGCCACCTAGATGAATAGCATCACTGCGTTTGTTGCTGATGCCGTCAACTTTCTCACGCTTGTCGGCGTCTAGACCAATTAATCGCTCGGTTAGAGATTCTAGACCTTTTAGCTGTACAACTTCGGCGTTAACAGATTGAAGTGTAGTGTCGTGCTTCTCGATATAGGCTGCCTCACCCAAGGTACGATTGGTGCCTGAAGTTCCGATGACGCGACTAAATCCGGCTTTTTTCGCTTGGGAAATAGCGTCTTTTGCTAGAAAACGAATGTGCGATTCTAGAACGCTGCGAGCCTCAGCGCCGAGGATACTATCTTTGTCTTCGAACATATCGAGCAGTCTGATCACGCCCAGTTTGACACTGGTGCCAAAGAGAATGTCTGTGCGATTACCAACGACAGCTTCGGTACTGCCCCCACCAATGTCTATGACCAAGACGTTTTCGTTTTCTTCTAGGGCAACTGCGTTCCTCACCGCCAAGAAGATCATCCGCGCTTCCTCTTTGCCCGAAATGATGCGCGGCTCAATCTTGGTACGGCGAATCACCTCATTTAGAAAACTCTCCCCGTTTTGAGCTTCACGAGTAGCACTAGTCGCAACCGCGATAACATCGTCCACGCCGAGCTGGTCGGCAAGCTGTACATAGCGCTCAATCGTATCGAGTCCGAGGCTATAGGCGCGATCGCTCATTCGATTATTGGCAAACACCCCTACACCTAGCTTCACCATCTCCTTAACACGTTCAATCACCTCGAAGTTTTGCCGCTGCAATACATTGACTACGATCATGTGGATAGAGTTGGTACCAATATCAATTGCGGCAAGTTTCATAGGAGCTAAGTATCTCTTAGAAGATTGTTGTTATGGGGTGGAGACTTTCTCTGTGTTCTTCTGGTTTTGCGCTAATTCTTCTCGCAAAACTCTTCTGAAGGTATCTTCTAACGGTTCTGGTCGATTGTTTATATGCTGCCGCAAAACTTCATTAATTAGCGTCTGATAGTTTCCCCCACCCGCATTGTGTACTTGCTCGCGGAACCACTCTAAAATGTCGTTGTCTAGACGAATTGTTATTCGAGTCTTGCCAGATGGCGACGGCACGACGGCCCC
>JBCCOH010000032.1:0-42689 GCA_039111275.1 Cyanobacteria bacterium P01_D01_bin.1
AAACAAAACACCAGTCGCTACATCTACTTTGCTAAAGCAGGCGTATAAGATTGGATATAGCAAAGAGCGGATGCATTTGCTCTTTGCGTGTCGCTTACTTTGGCGGCGATCACACTCACCCTAGTCACCAAGCCCTAGTCACCAAGTCAGTGGAAAAAGCTGCGGACGTGCTAGTGATGGAGCGATCGCATCGACAAAACGGCTATTAACCCCTACTGCGGCAGCGACCTGATATCCAAAATCAGCTGGAAGCGGCGGGCAGCGCGGCGGGCGAGCAGCCCATCCCGTGGGAGCAGGTTCGTCACCTAATCTCCCGGGTACTCTGACGTCGGTAAAGGTCACCATCCGCCTACTGCACAAGCTAGGCTACGCTGAGCCCAACGACTGGAACCGACCCATTTCGACAGGCCGACCTAACGAGATGATGGCGATTTTGACAAAGCAAGTAAGCGCGGAGTAATCACCTACCGCTTTTCGCCGCAGCGTTCCTCAAAGGCGGACCGAAAAGAAGATCACGCCTTTGAGAATAAAATTAGCGAAATAGAAGTACCGCAACCGGGCTACTCCTCAGTAGCTGAATGGTGGTGCTACCGATGATCAGACGGCGAATACGACTGTGTCCGTAAGCGCCCATTAGGAGCAAAGTGACCTGATGCTGCTTTATGTATTGCGCGATCGCCCTTTCAGGTTCGCCAATGGCCAAACTTGTCGTCGTCACAAATCCAGCCTGCTGTAATGTTTCCTGCACTTTGGCTAGTCTCTGCGAGGCTCCCTCGTCTGACGCTGACTTGGCCACCGTTATCACATGAAGCTCTCTATCTCTAAATCCTTCCGCATTGTCTGTTAGGAAGTTGACGATTCGTTCTGCGCTCGGGCTACCATCGTAAGCAACCAAAATCCTTTCAACCGGGGTAAAGGTTTGAGGCGTCACCAAGCAAGGCTTGCTGCTGCTGCGGACAATGCGCTCAATGTTCGCACCTAAGTGATCGGATGCAAATTCTGCGGCCTCACCCCGCTTTCCCAACACCACCATATCAGCGTCAGCTTCAAAGTCGCGAAAGCAGTCTACTAAAAAACCAGTTGGATTTAGCAGCTCTACATCATTGACGCCTTCTTCCTTCAAGATCTGATCGGCGTTTTGCAAGATTAGTCGTGCCCGCTTCTTACTCAGCTTGGCTCGTTCATACTCCAAATTGACAAGTTCATTCATGAGTTGTTCTGACGCGCCCAAGCCCAGACTGCCGCTCAGGTTGCCAGTAGACACCACCTTTTGGCGAATGTCTGTGACAAATAGCACCTTGGCCCTAGACTGAAACCGACGAGCAAACCAGGCACCGTATCGATAGATCCCTTCCGAAAAAGCAGACCCGTCAGAGCATAGCAGAATCGTTTTTATGGTGTGTTTCACGGTGCGTATTTATCTCTACTTTTAATATCTATTGCTTCAATATCTACCGCTTCGAGGCCTATCGCTTCAATGTCTACCGCTCGCGGCCTACAGCTTCACTGACTACCACTGCGTAGCGGCTAGGCATCAGCCACCAATTCCTCTGCTGTAGCCAGACGATTGAGTAAGGTGCTGCTGGCCTGGTTGAGCCCAATGACATCGACCTCAATGCCTTGACGACGAAACTTTTGTACGGTTCTGTCGAGCACTTCTACAGCGCCTTGGTCCCACAGATGAGCATTGCTCAGATCGATAGTGACGTACTCTACCGGATCAGCAAAGTCAAAAGCGGTGGCAAATTCATCGCGTGAGACAAAGAAGATTTGTCCCGATATTTTGTAAACGCGACGGGCTCCGTCCTCGACTAGCACCTTATCGACAAAGACCAGCTTGGCCACTTTACGAGAGAAGAACACCGTACTCATCACAATGCCAATGCCAACGCCTAGCGCAAAGTTACGAGTGAAGATAATCACAAACATCGTTGTCAGCATCACGCCCACTTCACTACGGGGAACGCGCCGCATATTGGTAAAAGACGACCAGCGAAAGGTGCCAATAGACACCATGATCATGACCGCGACCAGAACCGCCATCGGCATCTGACTCACCCAGTCTTGCAAAAACAAAATAGACACCAGCAAAAAGATGCCAGCCGCCAGGGTAGAGAGCCGACCGCGACCACCAGACTGCACGTTAATTACCGACTGACCGATCATGCCGCATCCGGCCATGCCACCAAAAAAGGCGGTCACAATATTAGCAATCCCCTGACCTTTGGCTTCTCTGGTTTTGTCGCTGGGCGTATCGGTCAAATCATCGACCAAGGACGCCGTTAGAAAGGAGGCCAGTAACCCGACAATCGCTAGCGTGATGGAATAAGGAAAGATAATTTGCAGCGTCTCAAGGGTAAGCGGCACTTGCGGTAGGGCGAACACAGGAGGCGCAGTGGGAAGTTCGCCCATATCGCCAACGGTAGGGACATCTAGTCCTAAGGTGATGGCCGCAATGGTCATGACCGCCAAGGCAACCAAGGGAGACGGCACAGCCTTAGTAAAGCGCGGCAAAATGTAGATAATGCCGAGCGACAGCGCGGTGATGATGTACACCATGTAGGGAACGTCCGTGAGCTGTGGCAGCTGCGCTAAAAAGATCAGAACGGCCAAGGCATTAATGTAGCCGATCATGACCGCACGGGGCACAAACTTCATCTGTCGGCCCAGTTTGAGCAGCCCGAAAACAACCTGGATAACGCCAGTCAAAAAGGTCGCTGCGAGCAGGTATTGCAGTCCATAGTCTTTGACTAGATCGATCATCAGCAAAGCCATTGCGCCAGTGGCCGCTGAGATGGAGCCAGGTCGGCCACCTAGAAAGGCGGTCACCACAGCGATAATAAAGGAAGCATAGAGGCCAACTTTGGGATCGACGCCCGCAATAATCGAGAAGGCGATCGCCTCTGGAATCAGCGCCAGCCCGACCACAGCCCCCGATAGAATGTCAGCCTTGGGATTGATCAGCCACTCGCGTTTAAGAGAGCGCCAACTGAGCGCGCGAACGTTGAAATTAAGGATGTTCAAGGATTTTACTTAAGAAACCAAAGAAAGAAGCCAAAAATCGAGTCCTGGCAGCTTAACGCCACAGGAACGCCGCCACCAAAACCAAAGATGATCATACAGCAGCGGCTATCTAGGTATGGTTCGAGCGAAGAAACACTGCTGCACTCTACTGAGATAGTGATTGGCTATTCAGGTCCATGGTTTATGTCTATGGGTAGCCGTTTGCGGAATTTGGTTTTGATATTCTTAACGGCTAATAGTGTGTATGGGCAGAGCTAAAGGTTCTGCGAAGAAACCCATGGATATTGGTGCGAGGTTTAAGGATGGCTGTCGATTCACCGTGTGGGCTCCTCTGGTCGATAGCGTCGCGGTGGAGGTGGTAGGTCACGAGTTTCAACCTGTCATAGCTAGAACGCTGGAGATGGAAAGAGACGATTTGGGATACTGGCGAGCCCATGTACCCGATCTGCCTGCTGGGACGCTTTATAAATATCGACTGAACGGTGAAGACGCTTGGCCCGATCCGGCTTCTAGATATCAGCCGGAGGGGGTGCATGGCCCGTCTGAGGTGATCGACCACAGTCAGTTTGCATGGAGCGACCAGGATTGGAAAGGCGTGCCGTTAGAAAACTATGTAATCTATGAGCTGCACGTTGGCACCTTTACAGCAACAGGAACCTTTGAGGCAGCGATAGATCGTTTGGATGATTTAGTTGATCTAGGGGTTACTGCTGTTGAGATTATGCCTGTGGCGCAGTTTCCAGGCGATCGCAACTGGGGCTATGACGGCGTTTTCCCCTTTGCCGTCCAAAACTCCTACGGCGGACCCACAGCGCTAAAGAAGCTAGTAAACGCCTGTCACCAAAAAGGGCTAGCCATCATCCTAGACGTGGTGTACAACCACTTTGGCCCCGAAGGTAACTACACTGGCAAATTCGGCCCCTACACAACCGCCCGCTATCAAACCCCTTGGGGCAGCGCGATCAACTTTGACGATGCCTACAGCGACGGTGTCCGAGAGTACTTTACAGAAAACGCAGTTAGCTGGCTGTGCGACTATCACTTCGACGCGCTGCGGCTAGACGCGGTTCACGCCATCTACGACTTTGGCGCAAAGCATTTTCTACAGTCGCTGTCCGAGTCGGTGGCAGAATTTACCGAGCAGCGGTCCTACCCCGGCTTTTTGATCGCTGAGAGTGACCTGAACGACCCGCGTCTGATTCGGCCCGTGAGCAAGGGCGGCTATCAGCTCAGTGCGCAGTGGAGCGATGACTTTCACCATGCACTGCATACGCGGCTGACGGGTGAAAGTGCGGGCTACTACGGCGATTTTGCCAACCTAAAGTCTCTGGCGATCGCAATCAAAGATAGATTTGTCTACGCCGGACAATACTCTCCTTTCAGGCACAGACCCCACGGCAGTCCGGCTGATGATTTGCCCTCTTATCAGTTTGTGGTGTGCAACCAGAATCATGACCAGGTGGGTAATCGGATGATGGGCGATCGCCTCTCCACCCTCGTCTCCTTTAGTGCGCTCAAACTAGCCGCTGGCGTTACTCTCCTTTCCCCCTACATTCCCTTACTGTTCATGGGAGAAGAATACGGAGAAACCAACCCGTTTCTATACTTTGTTGATCATGGCGATCCAGATCTGATCGAAGCCGTTAGAAGAGGCCGCACGCAAGAATTTTCTGACTTCTATGCTCAAGGCACACCGCCCGATCCAGTCAGCGAAGAAACCTTTAACCGATCAACGCTCAACTGGCTATCTGACACGGATAAATCAGCCACCGATCGCCAGCAGCAGCGAATTATGCGCAGATTCTATCAGCGGCTAATCGAAGTCCGGCATCAGTGCAAAATAATGACCCCCACAACCGCTGAAGATGTCGTCGTCACCCACACCAACAATACTTTGCAGTACAAGCAGTCTATCGCTAGCGGCGACTTGTTTTGTGCTATGAACTTCAGCAATCAGGCCGCAAAGATAGATTTGACTTTGGGCTCGCAGACCTGGTGGCAGCAGCTAAATTCAGCAGACGCACGGTGGTGCCCAGAAGGATCCGAAGCATCCAAGAAATCGGAGCCACTACCCGCTAGACTCTCCGCCGAAGAGTCTGACCAAACGCTGCTGCTCAGCCCGTTTAGCATTGCGCTGTATCGGGCCGAACCAGTCTCCGCCTGGTCATTGTCCCAAACTGCGCCGTAGGCTGGAGGCGTGAGACCCACCCCGCTCTTCGACTCCGCTTAGAGCACCCCTATCTTTAACCTTTTGAACTGCTATGCGTATTCCTGTTGCTACCTACCGTCTTCAGTTCACACCTAGTTTTGGATTTGCCCAGGCCAAAGAGATTGTTGATTATCTCGATTGCTTAGGTATCTCTGATATCTACGCCTCGCCCATATTCAAGGCGAGATCCGGCAGTCAGCATGGCTATGACGTGGTTGATCAAAACCAGCTGAACCCGGAACTAGGAGGGATGGAAGAGTTCGATATTCTGGTCGCGACCTTGCAAGATAGAGGCATGGGCTGGCTGCAAGATATCGTCCCCAATCATATGGCCTATGACCGTCAGAATCACTATCTGATGGACGTGCTCGAATATGGCCCGGACTCGCAGTATATCGACTATTTCGATATCGAATGGGAGCACTCCTACGAAGATATTCAAGGCAAGGTGCTAGCGCCGATGCTAGGAGACTTTTATGATCGCTGCTTGGAAAGAGGAGAAATTCAGCTCAGCTACGGAGAAGACGGGCTGCGAGTCAACTACTACTCGCTGAGCTTTCCGATTCGAGTAGACTCCTACGGCACTTTTCTAGAAAACGAGCTGTCCTGGCTGCGGCGTCAGATGGGTCCACAAGAGCCTGACTATATCAAACTAATTGGAATTCTAAATACCGTAAAAGAGACTTTGCCTGCTATGACCGGACAGGCCCGAAAAGACCAGTGCAACTTTGTTAAACAGGTGCTTTGGGAGCTGTACAACTCAAACAAAGAGATCAAAACTTTTATTGATCAAAATGTTGAAGTATTTAACGGTCAAGTTGGTCGCGCCAAAAGTTTTGACCTGCTCGATCGGCTGCTGCTATTGCAGTACTATCGGCTTTCTTTTTGGAAGGTGGGGGCAGAAGAGCTAAACTACCGGAGGTTTTTTACGGTTAATGAGCTGATCTGTCTGAAAGTAGACAACCCGAAGGTCTTTGACCAGACGCATGCCCTGATCAAAGAGTTAGTCAAGGCAGGAAAGATTAACGGGCTGAGGATTGACCATATTGACGGTCTCTACGATCCGCTGAGCTACCTAGAGAGGCTGCAAGAGAAGATGGACGGTGTCTATACCGTAATCGAAAAGATTCTGGAGCCCGGTGAGAAACTACCGGAGCATTGGCCAGTTCAGGGCACGTCTGGCTACGAGTTCTTGACCTACGCGAACCGCCTGTTCTGCTGTCAAAAGAACCGGAGTGACTTTACCCGGCTGTATCAACAGTTCACCGGGATGCGCAGCGGCTATCACAGCCTAGTCCTAGAAAAAAAGAAGCTAATTGCTGATACGAATCTGGTTGGCGATATTGACAATCTAGCTCGCTTTCTTAAAAAGGTCGCTAGTCAGTATCGCTATGGACGCGATCTAACGGCTAACGGACTAAAGGCGGCCATTCAAGAGGTGCTAGTTTGCTTTCCAATCTACTGCACGTATATCAATCAGCAGCAGAGTAGTAAGCGAGATGTTGAATATATCCAAAAGGCGATCACGCAGGCCAGAAAACGAATTCCGCAGCTGCGCAATGAGCTAGAGCTGATCGAAAAGTTCTTGCTATTGCAGTACGAAGATTCTTTGCCTGCTGAAGAGCGGGCCCAGTGGCTGCACTTTGTCATGCGCTTGCAGCAGTTCACCGGGCCGCTGATGGCAAAGGGATTAGAAGACACACTGTTCTACGTGTACAACCGCTTCATTGGATTGAATGAGGTCGGCGGTTCGCCAGAAAACTTTGGCATTACGCTCACAGACTTTCACAGCTACAACCAGTATCAGCAAGATCACTGGCCGCACGCGCTGAACGCGACCTCTACACATGATACAAAGAGGAGTGAAGATGTGCGATCGCGCCTAAGCGTCCTCTCCGAGCTACCTAGAGAATGGGAAGAGCAGGTAACCCTCTGGAGCCAGCTCAATGCCGACAAAAAACAGACAGACAGCGATCAGAGCGTTCCAGACAGCAATGATGAATACTTCCTGTATCAGACGCTAGTCGGCGCGTATCCGTTTGACGAAGCGGAACTGCCGGAATTCAAAGAAAGGGTCAAAGACTACGTCGTCAAAGCCGTGCGAGAAGCCAAAGTTCATACCAACTGGCTGCGTCCAGACGAAGACTATGAAGCGGGCTACGTCAACTTTGTGGATACGCTACTCACCCCCAGTAAGGACAATAATTTCCTGGCCAAACTGCGGCATTTTCAAACCAAAATCTCGGCCTACGGCATCTTTAATTCGCTCTCCCAGCTCTTGATCAAAATGACTGCGCCGGGTATTCCCGATTTTTATCAAGGTAGTGAGCTATGGGATCTAAGCCTAGTTGACCCAGATAACCGCCGTTCTGTCGACTATTCCAAGCGTTCGGACGCTTTAGAGAAAATCCAGTCTCGCTGGGAGAAGCAGCCAGAGCCACTGATGAAAGATCTGCTAGAGACCAGAACAGATGGGCAAATCAAGCTATTCCTGACGTTCAGAGGATTAGCCGCTCGAAACTATTTTCGCAACGTATTTAGAAGCGGTGCCTACATTCCGCTAAAAGTAACTGGCGAGCATGCAGAAAGCGTGGTTGCCTACGCTCGTCACCAAGGAGAGCATACGCTGATAGTGGTTGCACCGCGCTTTTTGACTAGTTTGATCAAGCCAACTAGCCTGCCTTGCGGAACTCAGTTGTGGGGAGACACGACTATTGAGGTGCGAGGAGCAGATCAGGCCGAGTGGAAAGACTGGTTGACTAACCAGCCCATAAAAGTTGACACTTCTCTATCGGTCGGCAGTCTGCTAGAGCACTTTCCAGTAGGACTTTTAGCCAGCGAAAATCACAGCTTTGAGGTAGATGATTAGATAGATGCACAGTTAGTGTCGCGCCTGTGAGCTTGTCTGGTCGACGCTCGCCGCAAACAATTAACCTAGCTACTTTTCTGATATTGATATTAGAGTGTCTATAGTCTGTTTCGGAAAGTGAACCAGTTTCTCCGCTCTGGCTGTCTGCTTGCTATTGCTTTTGCTTAGACTCCTTTTATCTCATACGCCTGTGACACAAGACACTGCTACCAATTCCTCTTTTAAATTACCAAATCCATCCGCCGACTTAGATGTCGCAACCAACGATAGCTATCCTACCGCTGAACAAATCGCAGCAGTCAAAAGATACATCAGGCTAACTTGGGAAACGCTAAGACGTGGCCACGACCATATCTTGACCGCAGCGAAGGATTCTAAAGTAGAGCACGAATCAGGAGAATCCTGGCCTGTGTATATCTCTGCCAAAGAAGACCCTGAGGCGGTTGCCGATACGCTGAAGCGAACGATGTCAGCTGAGTTCAGCCGGATTCGGATAGAGACGCTGCCTGAAGATGGTGAGATTGAGGATCACGGTCTGCTGTATCTACCAGGCGACTACATTGTTCCGGGCGGACGATTCAATGAACTGTACGGCTGGGATAGCTACTTTATTCTGCTGGGACTTTTGCGAGATGACCAGATAGAGATGGCCAAGAGCGTAACTGACCAGTTGCTGTATCAGGTGGTCCATTATGGCACGGTGCTCAACGCCAATCGGACCTACTTTTTGGGGCGATCGCAACCCCCCCTACTAGCCAACATGGTGCTCAAAATCTACGAGCAAACCCAGGACGCCCACTGGCTAAAATCAACGCTGCCGACACTGGTAGAGTACTACGACTACTGGCTCACCGAACCACACCTAAACCAAGAAAGCGGCCTGTCTAGGTTCTATGCATCCGGCGAGGGGCCAGCACCCGAAGTGGTGGTCTCCGAAGTGGATGAGGATGGACGGACGCATTTCGATCGGATTCGAGAATTTTATAAGCACAAGCCGATCGAAGATTATGATGTGTCACTGTTTTATGACGAGAAAGAAGATAGGCTAACGGACTTGTTCTACAAGGGCGATCGCTCCATGCGAGAGTCCGGCTTTGACCCGACTAACCGATTCGGCCCATTCAGCGTAGATATCGTTCACTATCTGCCCGTGTGTTTGAACGTGCTGCTCTACATAATGGAGCAAGACATTGCCGCCATCTATCGCGCGATCGCCAACGCAGAACAAGCTGATTACGCCGTGGAAGTCGAAGGCTGGGAGCACAAAGCGCAGCTACGACAGCAGAACATTGACCAGCACCTATGGGATGAAAAGCACGGGCTATACCTAGACTATTACCTGACAACAGGCGAGCGTCATTACTACGAGTTCGCAACAACTTTCTATCCGCTATGGGCAGGCGTTGCCTCCAAAGAACAGGCCGCTGCTGTGGTCGAGAATCTAGCCAAGTTCGAAGCGCCTGGCGGCGTGCGCACCAGTACCTATACCTCTGGCAACCAGTGGGACGATCCGTTTGGGTGGGCACCTCTACAGCTAATCGCCGTAAAAGGACTGAAACGATACGGCTATAACGAGGCGGCGACGCGGTTGGCTAGACGTTTTATTACTTTGGTAGTAGCTGACTTCGAGCGTAGCGGCAGCTTGCTCGAAAAGTACGACATAGAAACCTGCTCGGGTGAAGTCTCTGAAGATATCCAGTACGGCTACAGCAGTAATGAAATTGGGTTTGGCTGGACTAACGGAGTTGTACTAGAGCTACTAGCCATGCTGGAATAGGCCATATCAAAAATATTCCGCAGGAGTCTTGCTTCTATCGCCTCAGTTGAATACCACTGTATCTGCATAGCTCGACCAATAGGGATTGATAGTTGACTAAACTGCTCGATAGATTGCCTCGATGGCTAGTGTGGGAACTCACAGTTCCCCTAACTATCTTTAACCTTTGGCTGCTGCTTCAGGGCATTCAGTATTTTCAGGCGCTGTTGAGTATGCTGGTGATTGCGACTCTGCTGGCGTTCTTGTTGGACTATCTGGTGTGCCTAATAGAGAAAACAGGTATTGCGCGGGGCTACAGCGTACTGATCATCGTGTCGCTAGTAGCGTCAGGTTTGGCATTGCTGCTGGTGACTGTCGCGCCTATCTTGCTCGACCAGCTTACGGATCTGACTACTCAGCTACCCAACTGGCTGGCCTCTGGGAGCCAACAGTTAGAAGTGCTAGATACTGAAATCGACAAGTTGGAAACGGCTGATAACATTGACGTCACCGATTTGACCAACCAGCTCACCGATCTGCTGCCAGTAGAGCTTAGACTTTTGCCAGGTCAGCTACTTAGTTTCCTATTGGGTTTTGCCGATAAACTGTTTGATATTGTTCTGACAATAGTACTCACGCTGTATCTGGTGCTGTATGGCAAACAATTCTGGCAAGGTCTGTTTAGGTGGCTACCCAACGACTTGGGTAGCCAGATCAGCGAAGCGCTAAGCATACAGTTTAGAAACTATTTCTTTGGGCAAGCAGTGATTGCGGCGATTATGGGCGTGACGCTAGCGCTCATCTTCTATCTGCTGCAAGTCCCTTTTTGGCTGCTCTCTGGTTTGGGAATTGGCCTATGTGTGTTTGTTCCTTTCGGGGACTGGTTAGGCATGGTCACTGTCAGCTTACTAGTGGGCCTTAGCGAGCCCATCCTAGGCGCTGAGGTGCTAGCTGCCTGCATAATCACCGACCAAATCGTTGACAACGTGTTCACGCCTCGGATTTTGGGGGATGCGGTTGGGCTCAATCCTGTGTGGGTGCTGATATCGATACTGGTAGGTGCTCAGACAGGGGGACTATTAGGTGCAGTCATTGCCGTGCCGTTAGCGGCTACTATCAAGCAAATTGTAGATAGCTTCCGGATAGATGACGTAGCAATAGACAGCTTGAAAGGAGTAAACCTATCAACTAAGGACTGATTAGATTCGCTCTGTTCAGATTCGCTCTGTATCGAGCTTGATTCATGTGATGGTCAGACGGACTGAAGTGCAGTTTACGGCTCAAAGGCGTCGGGAAAACTAGAAATATACTAATCAAAGCTAAGTATTTTCTACTAGCTCTAAACGATGGCTCTTTCAACTAGTCCCCTGCCAAGTTCGCTTGCTCAGCTCCGTGGCTATACTTTTGTAGAGCAGCTGTACCTAGGAACTAGAACGGCGGTCTATCGCATGGTGCAGACGGCGCAGCAGCGTCCGGTCGTCGTCAAGGTGCTGCGCCGCGACTATCCTAGCTTTGCTGAGCTAGTACAGTTTCGCAATCAGTATGCGATCGCCAAATCCCTACCCATCCCCGGTATCATTCGGCCCACGCAGCTAGAACCACTCGGCAGCGGCTACGCCCTAGTAATGGAAGACTGGGGCGGTCTCTCTCTAGCAAAGTACGCTCAGCACCAGCGATTGTCGCTTACAGAAGTCCTATCGCTTGCCATCCAGGTCAGCGACATTCTCCACGACCTTTGTCAGCACCGAGTCGTACACAAAGACATCAAGCCAGCCAATATCCTCATTCACCCAGAGTCCAAGCAGGTGAAGCTAATCGACTTTAGCATCGCCTCGCTGCTGCCAAAGGAAACTCAGGAAATCCAATGTCCTAACGTTTTAGAAGGTACCTTGGCTTATCTAGCGCCAGAGCAGACCGGACGGATGAACCGAGGGGTTGATTATCGCGCCGACTTTTATGCGTTTGGAGTCACGCTCTATCAGTTGCTGACTGGGCGCTTGCCATTTACTTCTGAAGATCCGCTAGAGCTAGTGCACTGCCATATTGCCAAATCTCCGCAGCCAGCTCACCAGGTCAATCCAGACATTCCTAAGATGGTCGCTGCGATCACCAGTAAGCTAATGGCCAAAAATGCAGAGGACCGCTATCAAAGTGCGCTAGGGCTCAAACACGATTTAGAACAGTGTCTGACGCAGTGGAAAGCAACCCAAACAGTCACTGCCTTCGAGCTAGGACAGCGAGACTTGAGCCATCGCTTCCTTATCCCTGAGAAGCTCTATGGCCGCGAATCAGAAGTCAAAACGCTGCTGGCAGCTTTTGAGCGCGCCGCAGAGGGTAGCTCTGAGCTAATGCTGGTCGCTGGATTCTCTGGAATTGGTAAGACAGCGGTGGTGAACGAAATCCACAAGCCAGTGACTCGCCAGTACGGCTACTTTATCAAGGGTAAGTTCGATCAGTTTAACCGCAGCACTCCACTGTCTGCTTTTGTGCAGGCAATGCGAGACTTGATGGCGCAACTACTCTCAGAGTCTGATGCTCAATTGGCAGTGTGGAAATCTCGTATTCTCGAAGTTGTCGGTGAAAACGGCCAGGTATTAATTGAGGTCATACCTGAGCTAGCAAAGGTTATTGGAGAACAGTCAGCAGCTACCGAACTTGCAGGTAGCGCTGCGCAAAATCGGTTCAACCTGCTGCTAAAGGGGTTTGTTGAAGTTTTTGCCACCGTAGCGCATCCGCTGGTGCTATTTTTAGATGACTTGCAGTGGGCCGATTCAGCCTCGTTAGAGCTAATCAAGCTACTCATAGATGGCAGTGGCTATCTCCTAGTATTAGGTGCGTATCGAGATAATGAAGTGTCTTCTACTCATCCGTTTGCCCTGAGCGTAGAGGCGTTTAAGCAAGCAGGAAAGATCGTTAATACAATTACTTTAAAGCCGCTGACAGCTGAAGATACCAAAGGTCTAGTGGCCGATACGCTGAATTGTTCAACAGAACTTGCCCAGCCGCTGAGCGCGCTGGTCTATCGCAAGACCAAGGGCAATCCCTTTTTCTTGACGCGATTTCTTCAGTCTCTGCACCAAGAGGGTCACATTCAATTCGCAGCGGATCAGGGCTGCTGGCAATGCGACATCGCGAAGGTCAACGTTCTAGCGCTAACTGACGATGTAGTGGAGTTTATGGCGCTACAGCTAAACAAGCTGCCAGCGAAGACGCAGCAAATACTACAGCTAGCTGCTTGCATCGGTAATCAGTTTGATTTGACCACGCTATCTGTTATCTCTAAGCAGCCTAATACAGAGGTTGCGATCGCCCTCTGGGAAGCCCTACAAGCAGGACTCATTACACCTACTAACCGGGTTTACAAGTTCTTTCTACCCGCAGACCAGACAGATCCCAACCAGACAGCTCCTAACCAGACAGCGACAGAACAGAAAGACACCGAACAGAAAGACACCGAACGCAGTGTCAATCCAACCTATCGCTTCTTACACGACCGGGTGCAACAGGCAGCCTACTCCCTGATCTCCGGCGCAAAATGTATAGAAACGCATCTCAAGATTGGTCAGCGGCTGTTGACGAATACTCACCAAGCAGATTTAGACGCTAGCGTTTTCAAAATTGTTGAACATTTGAACATCGGACTGCCGCTAGTCACTGAAGCCTCCAAAAAACAAGAGATAGCCGACTTGAATCGGCTCGCTGGCCACAAAGCAAGAGCATCATTCGCGTACGAATCAGCGCTCAACTACTTCACAACAGGCATTGAACTTCTCTGCGCGACATCTTGGGAAGATCAATACGACCTAACACTAGCGCTGTATGAGGGTGCATCCGAGAGCGCCTGTCTGATAGGACACTTTGATATTGCAGATGAATTCATTCAAACTGTTCTTAGCAAAGCCAAAACTGTTCTCGACCAAGTTAAAGTCTTTCAAGTCAAAATTCAGGGGTATACCTCTAGAGGAAATGCCGAAAAGGCTATACAGACAGCGCTGGTCGCTTTAGAGAAGCTTGATATTGTTTTCCCCAATCCACCCTCACCAGACGATATCGGGCAGCATTTTGGGAAAGTTGCCGCCAGTCTGGCTGATAAAAAGATAGAGGATTTAGTTCATTTGCCCCAGATGAGTGATCCTAAATCACTGGCAATCATGCAGGTTCTCTGTTCGATCATTGCGGCGGCTGCGACCTCATCGTCGCCACTTTTCCCCTTGATTATTCTCACCCAGGTCGAACTCTCAATTCGTTTGGGCAATGCGAACGTGTCGCCTTTTTCTTACGGCATGTATGGTGTGTTCTTGTGTGCGCAGGCTGACAGTCTGGAAACGAGCTATCGATTTGGTCAGCTGGCTACGAATCTGCTCTCTTGCTGGAAAAATACGCCAGTCAAGAGCAGTACGCTATACATCGTCAATCACCTAATCAACCACTGGCGAGAACCCATTAGGGACAGCCTACAGCCATTCCAAGCAGCCTATGTCGCTGGTTTTGAAAATGGAGATCTAGAGCATGCTGCTTGGTCGCTGGCAGCATACTCTGCCAATTCACTGATTGCAGGCTTACCCCTGGAGCGATTAGAAGAAGACTTTGCCCGGCACGCTCAGATGCTAGCCCAGACCCACCAGACCTGGCAGAGCTACGTCAATTCTATTAGCCGACAGGTTGTTGCTAACTTGAAAGGCGATAGTAGCGAGCCGTGGCGTTTGGCTGGCACGTATTATAGCGAAGAAACTATGGTTCCTGTTCATACGCAAATGAACGATCGTGGGACACTTAGCTATCTGTATATGAATAAGCTAATTATAGCTGTGCTATTTCGAGACTATGCACAAGCTCGTCAATATATTGAAGAGGCGCGTGACTATCCTGCGGGCGCAGCAACCACGCCGCAGCCCCCAGTAATTAACTTCTACAGCTCTCTAGTTGCTTGTCATGACTACGCCAAGTCTTCGCTCTGCGAACAAACAACACTAGAACAAACAACACTATGGGCTGACTTAACAGCAGCGCAGGCGCAGCTCCAACAGTGGGCCAGTCATGCACCAGAGAACTATCTGCACAAGTTTTATTTAGTAGAAGCGGAAATGCAGCGGATTGCAGGAAATAAGGCTCTGGCGATTGACTTGTACGATCAGGCGATCGCAGGCGCAAAAGCAAACGAATACATCCAAGAAGAAGCATTAGCCAACGAACTCGCCGCTGAATTCTACCTGAGTTGGGGCAAAGAGAAAATCGCCCAAGCGTATTTAGTCAACGCCTACTACGGATACGCCCATTGGCACTCTGATACCAAAGTACACAATCTAGAGCGCCGCTACCCCAACCTGCTGGCCCCTATCTGTCAGCGTCAGCAACCCGCGCTATCAACTACTGAAACAGTTTTCACTGTAGATTCACCATTAATACATCGATCCGTACATCAATCTGCACATCCATCAACACATCGACCTATTGCTAAGCCTACTGTCTCTGGGACGACGACTGTCTCTGCTTCGCTCGATCTTGCCAGCATCCTCAAGGTTTCGCAGGCGCTTTCTAGTGAGATCTATCTAGACAAGCTCTTATCAACGCTGCTGCGTATGGTGCTAGAAAGCGCTGGCGCTAGTAAGGGCGTGTTGCTGATGCCGCAAGCCGAGCAGTGGTTTGTAGAAGCGATCGCCCGCTCGGGTCAACCTACTCAGGTAGAGTCTGTGATGCTATGTGATGATACAGACCTGCCGCGCAGCCTAGTCGATAGAGTCAAACGCAGCTTGCAGTCCGTTGTAATTGCAGATGCTATGACTGATACTGCTTTGGCGACCGATGGCTATGTCGTTCAGCAGCAGCCTAAGAGCTTACTCTGTACGCCGATTTTGCATCAGGGTAAGCTTGTTGCCATTTTGTATCTAGAAAATCAGATAGCTGCTGGCGCTTTTACGCGCGATCGCATCACCCTATTGAATATCTTATGTACTCAAGCGGCTATTTCTATAGAAACCGCCAAACTCTACTCTCAAAGTCAAATCGAGCAGCGCCGACTCACTACCCTGTTGAGCAACTTACCTGGAATGGCCTACTCCTGTGATAACGATGCGGACTGGACTATGAAAGTTGTCAGTGAAGGCTGTTTTTTGCTCACGGGCTATCAGGCTGATGAACTAGTTGGCAACCGCCGTATCTCCTATGGCTCACTCATCCACCCAGACGACACCGAGATGATAGATACAGCGGTACAAGCAGCATTAGACAATCGCACTCACTTTCAAACTTCCTATCGAATTCGGACTAGACAAGGTCAGGAGAAATGGGTTTGGGAGCAGGGAAAAGGTGTTTTTGACCAGGCAGGTACGCTTTTATTTATTGAAGGGTTTATTACCGATATCAGCGATCGCAAAGCAGCGGAAAACCTAGTCCAAGAAAAAAACGAATCGCTGCTCTTGACGATGGCTCAGCTCCAAGAAAGTCAGTCTCAAGTGGTCCAAGCCGAGAAGATGTCTGCTTTAGGCAACTTGGTCGCGGGCGTTGCTCACGAGATCAACAATCCGATTGGATTTCTCAGCGGTAGCGTCAGAAATGCTAAGGACTATGTGCAAGATTTGCTAGAGCATCTGGCCCTGTATCAGCAGCACTATCCCAACGCGGCAGAACCGATACAAGAGCATGCAGAAGATATCGATCTCGACTTTTTGAATGAGGATGTGACTAAGCTGATTGACTCGATGCAGAAAGCCACCAAACGCATTGAGTCCATTAGCACTAGCCTACGAACCTTTTCTCGCTCAGATGCTGAGAACAAAATTCCTGCCAATATTTATGAAGGCATTGACAGTACTATTCTAATTCTCAAGTATCGGCTCAAGGCCAGCGAGCACAGGCCCGCCATCCAAATTGACAAAGGGTATAGCGAACTGCCCAATGTTCAATGCTTTCCTGGACAGCTCAATCAGGTATTTATGAATATTTTGGCCAATGCCATTGATATGTTTGACGAAGCGGCTAGAGAGTCTACTTTTGCCGAGCTGAAGGCGAATCCTCAGATCATCACTGTCCGGTCTGAACTCACTGATGAAAATACCGCTGAGATCCGCATCGCAGATAACGGTACAGGCATGTCCGACGCTGTAAAGTCGAGAATCTTTGACCATTTATTCACCACCAAAGGCGTGGGGAGGGGCACTGGCTTAGGGCTGGCGATCGCCCACCAGATTGTGGTAGAAAAGCATGGCGGCAGCTTAGAGGTCGTCTCTGAGCTAGGACAGGGAACCGAATTTGTCATGCGACTGCCGATATTGTAAGAGAGCGTGATGCCGCCATTAGATAGCAGTCCATCCATCGGCCAATCTGTTGTGACGTCGGTATTTGGCACGTTGGCGAGCGTGAATTTGAAAGCGCAAGTTGAGTTCTATCAGGCTTTCTTGGCGGTTGATCCGCAGCCTAGTACACCGACCTACGCAGAATTTCATCTGTCGGGGCTGCGTTTAGCAATTTTCACCCCAAAGCAAAGCAACATCACAGAATTTGCGGCGGCCAGTAGCGGAGCGATGAGTCTTTGTTTAGAAGTGAAAGATTTGAATGGTGCGATCGCTCAACTTACCGCTCTTGGCCACGAGCCTCCTGGAGAGGTTATGCACACCTCTCACGGCGATGAGATTTATGCGTACGACCCAGACGGCAATCGACTAATTCTTCATCAGTCATGAGGTGATAGAGACGGATCTCGTTTTAGCTTGATAATCGCCTGCCGAAAGCCCAGAACAACTAAAACGTTTGAGAGCATTAGAAAAGATTCTGCACTACCGTGCAGCCAGTCCACACTGGCTAACTCCGAACCATAAGCCTGCTGAGCGTAGATTCCTGCCGGGATGGTGACAGCGACAAACACCAAAAGAATATAGAAGCCGATTAGCGACAATCGGGGAGTCTGCTCGCTTTTGGTTAGAAACCACAAGAAACCCAAATATGGAAAAAGTGATAGGGCAAATAAAGTCTCTTTTATCATGTGCTGCGCCTTGGTGTTGTCTCGTCCGTGGTCTCCTTTTTACAGGCTGACGACTGCTTCCATATCCACCAGGCCGAAGCACAGACGGTGCAGTTGCCAACCACGGTCATTGCCGCTTGCGTCGTCACTAGCCAGTTCAAGGTAGTGGCATTATCGAAGAAGTGCCAGGTACAGGCGCACATCGCACTGACCAGCGCAGGCAGCATGGCAAAGGACATCGAGCGCCAGGCTGTGTAGCCGCTGGCCTTAGCATACTGCCAGATAAACCAGATAGCGGCGATCCATTCGATTACGCTGGAGACATGGACTATCCAGGTGGGGATGGAGAGGGCGTGCATGGGAAGAGAAGGATGAGGTTGGAATGGTGTAGAGCTTGGCTCTTCTCGAAGAGTAGGATGAACGGGGAGTGTTTCCTACTATTGTAGGGGTTTACGTATTGTTGCAGGGTTAATAGAAGCTGCTAAGCGGACGGGAAGAGAACATGCGAGTGGTGCTGTGTGGGTATTACGGGATGGGAAATGGGGGAGACGAGGCGCTGTTGGCTTCGCTGTTGCAGATGTTGCCTGAGCGGGTGGTGCCAGTTGTGCTGTCTGGCGATCCGGCGCAGACGCAGGAGCGATACAAAGTGGAGGCGGTTGCTCGAAAGTCTTTTGGGGCGGTGCTGCAGGCGCTCTGGAGCGCGGATGCGTTTGTCTGGGGTGGGGGAAGCCTGATGCAGGACGCCAGTAGTGTGCTCAATCCGGTTTATTATGCGGGGCTGATGCTGCTAGCTCAGCTAATGGGGAAGCAAACGATTGCCTGGGCGCAAGGAATTGGGCCGCTGAATCAACCCACGAGTCGATGGCTGACGCGGTGGGCGCTGGCGCGGTGCAAGGCGGTAAGCGTGCGTGACCACAATTCTGCGAGTCTGCTAAGCCAGTGGAATCGGACTTGTCTGTTAGCGCCCGATCCGGTTTGGGCCTTAGAGCCTGAAGCAGTTAAAGGACTTTGGGAGTTGCCTGCGCCCCGGGTGGCCGTAGCGCTAAGGCCACATCGACATTTGACGGCAGAGCGATTGGATGCGATCGCCCAGGCACTAAACCGATTTCAGCAGGCAACTGGCGTTTGTCTACTGCTGGTGCCCTTTCAACCAAGCCGGGATTTAGCCATCGCCGAGCAGATCGCCAGTCAGCTCAGTGGTCCTTACTACATCTATCAGCTAGAGCAGCCACAGCAGATCAAAGGACTCTTTCGCGGTGTGGAGATGACCGTCGGCATGCGCTTTCATGCGTTAGTCATGTCTGCTGCCGAAGGTTGCCGCAGCTTTGCTATCAGCTACGACCCCAAAGTCGACGCGCTGGCTCAATCCCTCGAACTCCCTGGTTGGGACCTCTCTCCTAAACCGGCTGTGCTACCACCCATACCAGAAGATCCTGGCCATCTTGCGAAGACATTGCTAGATTGCTACGTCAACGGCGAAATGCTTAGCCCTGACCAGATTCAATCTCGCGTGGACCAGGCGCTCATGCATAAAGATTTGCTGTCTGAATCACTGCTTCCTAAGTAATCTTTCAATCTATAGCTTTCCACTCTTAGATCAAAACACTGTGCTCAAAGCATTATTGCTCAAAACATTATTGCTCAAAACATCATTAAGAGCGGTAGCCCTTGTTCTATCAAGAGCTAGGGATATAGCCAGCCGCTGACGTATCAGCGGCTGGCTATATCTTTATGGTCTCCTTTTCAGTTCTCCCTTTTCTTCCAATCTACCCTTTTCCTTCAGTCCGCCCTTCTCTTTCGATCCACTCTACAGATGTCCCTATCAATAGATGTTGAGAACGCATTGTTACGCAAATGTAATACTGTAGATCTCTAGACAGTTGAGATAGTAGATATTTCAACTGTCTAGCCGATTCTGCACTAGTTTTTCTATTTAGATCTATTGTTATTTCCTTTTCTGTGCTACTACTTTAGGGAACTATGCTGAAAATTCTTTTGGGATCGTTGTCAAACAGACACGCTTTGGGCTTTTTGGCCTAACTATCGTCCTTGAGAACTGCGTACTCACAAAGCGCCCTTACTAGTTCTATCTACCAAATTTTATCTGCTGTACCTGTCTTGTCACCTATCAGTTTGTCACCTACGGAGCTATGAGCGAAAACCAGAGCGAAAACCAGAGCGGAAGCCAAAGCAAAAATCAAACACCTCAGCCGTCACCCACCATCCCCTCAAAAGGAAGCCAACCTGGTTCGTCTCAGCGTACTAATAAGAGCGTTAGTAAGGGTAAGAGCGTTAGTAAGAGCGTTAGCGACTTAGTGATGCCAGATGTTCCAAGGCAGATGACGATGGGGTCTATTGTGCCTGGGTCTGGGTCGAGTTTGTCCGAACCTAATGCAGAAGAGATGGACGATGCTTGGGATGCCGTTGACTTGCCTGGTACGGTCATTGACTCGGAGATTGTACCTTCTGGAGGGCCCTCTGGAAACTTGAGCGCAGTCCGTGAACAAGAGCTGCTAACGCTGATTCACGATTTGAACAACTGCAATGATGTGCTGCTGGCAAAAGTCTCTAACCTAGAATCTGCGCTGAGCGAATCGCAGCAATCTGTTCGCATTGAGGTAGAGCGATCGCAGGCGACTCAAGAAAAGATGCTAGAGCAGGTACTAGACCAGCAGAGCGCTGCGCAGCAAACCGCACAAACAGCTCAGCAGCAGGTAGCTAAGCTAGTAGGTCAGCTAGATACCGCAGAGCAGACGATTAAGCGGCAAGAGTTGATTCAAGAGACGCTCAGAGCTGAACTAAGCGAAGCCCAAGAGAGAATCAATCAGCTAGAGCACGAATGTGCTTTGACCACACAGCAGCATGCAGATGAGGCTCAAGCTCGAATCAAAGCAGAAACGACTAACCGAGACTTGCGATCGCGTCTCCAGCGCCAGCAGCGCTACACCCTACAGTTCAAAGCAGCCCTCGAAAAATCTCTCACTGTGACTGCTCGGCCTGCGGCTGTTGTCAACGCCCCAGTAGTTTCAGATTCGGTTCCTTTCAACGAAGACATTCTCTCTAAATCAACCGCAGGCTCAGTCACAATGCCAAAAGCCGAGCGCATTGTTCCTTGGACCGCAGTGGGTAGTGCCCCCTTCGCAGGCATTGACCCACATTTAGAAAATTTAATCAGAGGACAGGCAGACACCGAAGAGCCTTTAGAATCCCAGCATTTAGAATCCCAACCTTTAGAATCCCAACGCTCAGAGCCTGTTCGTTCTAACAACCGACTAGAAACAGCATCTGAACCGCCTCAGCCAAAGGCAGAAAACACCCAAGTTCCAGTAGTCGATACGGAAGCAGAGGCAAAACTATGGCAAGACCTAGAGCGAGTAATGGGAGTCAACAGTCAGTCGACTAGTGCTGATCCTGACGAGACGTCGGCTACAAAAATAGAAGCAACGGAAACAACAGAAAACGTAGAAGAGAGTGCGGAGCCCTCTGGCAAAGCGTTAAACCGCGAACCTCGATTGAACTGGCAAGAAGCCAAGAGCGCTCTACCTATCGACCCCACAACCGAGTCTACCGCCGATTCACAGCCTCTACCGCCACAATCACTATCGCAACAGTCACTATCGCAACAGTCACTATCGCAACAGTCATTATCACCTGTCGCATCAACTACTGTACCTGAGGCATCGGTCGCACAAGCACAGTCGCCAGAAGTCCAGATGCCACATACTCAGCAACTACAGCAGCTACAAGATACAGACTACATACCCCTAACAGACAGTGAGGTCTCTAGCGTTTCACCTGTCGTTAAGCCTCTTCGCACTCAACGAAAAATTAGTTCTATGGCAGCAGTCCAGCTTCCTACCTTCGAGAAAGCTAAAGCAGGCAGTTTCAAGCGATAGAAGACACAGCGTAGGGTCACAGCAGGCTATGACCCTACGACACGGTACGTTATCTACCGCTCAATCTACCGCTCATAGAAAGTATCGGTGTCCTCTACTTGAGAAATTTTGTCTAGAAGCAACAAACTCACTGCCGATTAAGTATTGAGCATCGGCTACTGATACCGGTTGAGAAAAAATATAGCCCTGAATCGCATCACAGCCGAGACTTTGCAGCGCTCTGTACTGCTCGACTGTTTCTACTTTCTTTGCTGCGATGCCACAGTTCAGCTTGTGCGCTAGCTCAATTATCGTACTGACGATATTGGAGCCATCTGTTTGCATCGTATCGATAAAACAACCGTCGATTTTTAGCTGGTCCAAAGACAGCTCTTCTAGACAGTTGAGCGACGCATACCCGGTACTACAGTTATCAATTGCCATCGCAATTCCCAAACTCTTAAGCTGAGTTAAGGTCTCTACTACCAGCTCGCTTCTTTCTAGAAGCAATCCCTCACCGACTTCTAGACACAGGCTGCTAGGCTCGATGCTAGAGCTGCCAACTGCCGCTTGAACCTTCGTAAACCAGTCGGCTCTAGATAGACTTTTATTTGAGAAGTTGACGGTCAGTTTGACTGGGTTAGTCGTTTCGCGCTGCCATCGGCGCAGGGTCTGGCAGGCAACACCCAACACCCATTGATCAATTTCTACAATCAGCCCAGACGCTTCAGCTAGTGGCAAAAACCGCTTTGGCGATAACATACCATGCACTGGATGTACCCAGCGCAGCAGGGCTTCAAAGCTCTCTGGCTGAAAGGTCGTAAGGTCGATAACAGGTTGATACCACAGTTCTAGCTCGCACCGCTCGATTGCATGATGCAGATCACTCTCTAGGCTCCAGTCTTCGAGTAGACGCGATCGCATCTCTCGTTCAAACAGTGCATAGCCTTCCTGTCCCTTCTTTCTAGCATGGCGCATTGCCAAATCCGCATCACCAATTAGCTCCTGGGCACTTCCATGCCAATCTTCTCTAATT
This sequence comes from Cyanobacteria bacterium P01_D01_bin.1, assembly GCA_039111275.1. GTDB lineage: Bacteria > Cyanobacteriota > Cyanobacteriia > Phormidesmidales > Phormidesmidaceae > Phormidesmis. Next base: position 22,727 of record JBCCOH010000032.1, read on the forward strand.
GCGATTCCCACAGAAGTGGTGAGCGTTACTGTTTGTTCATCTACCCGAAGAGGTTCGGCTAGCTTTGTCAAAAGTCTGCCTACTAGAGCAACTACGTCCTGACCCTGCTCGGTGTAGTTGACCAATATGCCAAACTCATCGCTTCCTAGTCTGGCTGGGATATCGTGCTTGCGTAAACACTCTCGGATTCGAGCGGCTACCGCTATCAAAATCTGGTCGCCAGCTTCAGTCCCCACACTATTGTTGAGGTGGCTAAAGCGATTGAGATTGAGAACAACAATTGCAAATCGACGCTGTTCTGACCACTGCCCTGTCTCGAACAAAGAGCTGAGCTGAGAGAGAAAAGCGCTGCGATTGTGCAATCCTGTCAACAGATCGTATAGCTCTGCCTGATGGGCCTGTATGGCGCTACGCCGACGCTGTGATAGATACTCTAGCTGGGCTCTTCTTGCGACCTGTAGCCACTTTGCCTTTTCAGACACAACAGCCTCAGACGATTCAATGAGAACCATCGGGCGCTCGTTGACTAGTAGTGCGATCGCTTCTAGATGAATTTCTCGTCCAGACGTTCCCATCTCCGTCCAGATACCTGAGCGCAGCGGCTCTGACGGGTCGTTGGCCCAGTACTGTTGGGCATCTGCAATAAAATTTTCTAAAAAAGGAGAAAATTCTGCCGCCTCAAACGGCTCGACTTCGTAGGGCTCTCCTTCTGACCATACTCCCTCAAAATCTTCTAATACCCACTCGGGTAGAGAGTTGGCAACAGCTAATAAATTGTCGCCAAGCCAAGCTAAAGATAGTATGTTTAAGGACGCCAGTATATAATTAGATATGGGTTTATCCATACTTCTAAAACTATCTTCCTGAGAGCTATCCTCATTGGCATCATCTTCACTGGAGTTGTTCTCATTGGGTCCGTTCTGATTAGGAGGCTGAGCAAAAACCATAATCCTTTGATGTATGTCTGTTGTGCCACTGATAGGTAGTAATAGATACGTACTTGCTCTGCAACTTAAGACCTTGCAATACAAGTCTGCTAAATTCCAAAATAAGTTCCTAATAAATAGAATCTTGTCTTAGAACTTATTAAACTCATTGAACTGGCCTCATTAAACTGGCCCTGCTAGACTTGATGCTGTTAGATTTGCAACTATCAGACTGGTCACTACCGACTGCCACTATTGGATTACCACTATTGAGTTGCTACTGTTAGCTTCTCAATTAGCTTTGAAAAGCAGCTATCGATGCCTACCCTTGTCTTTGTGCTGGTGCGGATCAAGTCATAGTTCTGGGCTTTTAGCATTGCGATGTCGTCTTCCATTACCTCCCAGTCGGCTTGTAGGTCACACTTATTAATTACCATCACGCATGGAACATCACCTATGCGCTGCGTCACTCTTTTTTGTAGATCTAACGCTGCGACTAACGAAGCCTTGCGCAGACCGTCAACGACCAAAATATAGGCTGATGCGCCTCGCAAATAAGACATTTGCACCTGCTGAAACTGGTCTTCGCCATGGATATCCCATAGCACCATGTCAATCTGCATCTGCGCCGTTTCTACCTGCTTTCGAGCTATCCGGACGCCAACAGTTGTTTCATAGCGCTGCGTGTATCTACCTCCTAAAAACCGGGCGACTAAGCTCGTTTTTCCTGTTGCGAATGCACCTACTACACAAACTTTTGTCTCAATCATATTCTGGGTGGTAGCGACATAGCGACAGCTCAGCTAGAACAGCTCAGCTAGAACAGTAGAGATAAGGTTAGTCAGCCAATAAAGATTCAGCAACCGTCTTACTGTTCAGGCAGTTTTGTTTAGTCGAAATTTTATTATCAACGTATCTACATATTGATTAAGTTAATTACATTGATTCTTGATAGTCATACGGCCACGTTCTTAATTAAGCGCTGCTGTCAACTGCGCTTTTGCGGCTGTGAGTGCCTCAGGAAGCTTATCTGTGTCGCGTCCACCTGCCTGGGCGAAGTTCGATCTGCCGCCACCGCCACCGCCGCACAGCTTGGCGATACCTCCAATAAACTTACCCGCTTGCAGCCCCTTACCGACTACAGGCTGACTAAACGCAGCTACCAGAGACACTTTGCCTTCTGAAGGAACAGAGCCCAAAACAACTGCTCCATCTCCTAATTTTTGTAATAGTCTTTCTGCTGCTATCTTTAGTGCACTAGGGTCTACGGTATCTAGATTCGCAACAATCACTGGGGTTCCTCCTATCTTTTCAGTCTGAGCCAATAGCTGGTCAGATTTTGCTAGGGCTAACTCGGATTTGATAGCAGCGAGGTCTTTTTGAGCGTTTTTGAGTTCGTTTTGTAGAGCGCTGACGCGATCGCCAATCTCCTCAGGCTTAGCTTTAAACCGATCGCTAAGGTCTTTGACAATGCGATCGCGCACTTCTAGATAATCCAGCACCGCCGGACCTGCCACCGCCTCGATCCGACGAATCCCAGCGGCCACCCCCGTTTCAGAGATAATTTTAAATACCCCAATTTCGGCAGTGTTGCCCACATGCGTGCCGCCACACAGTTCCATAGAAACGCCGGGATAGTCGATTACGCGCACCTCATCCCCATATTTCTCGCCAAACATGGCCACGGCTCCTTTCGCCTTTGCCTCGGCAATTGGCATCGTCTGCACGTCAGCGCTGTGTGCTTCAGCGATCCAGGTATTCACTTGCTTTTCTACCTGCTGTAGCTGCTCTGACGTGAGTGCTTGAGGAGAGTGAAAGTCAAAGCGCAGCCGGTCAAAATCGACTAAAGAACCCGCTTGTGAAATAGCGTCATCCACCAGCATCTTTAGTGCCGCCTGAAGCAGATGAGTCGCTGTGTGGTTTGCCTGAGCGCGGCGACGACAGGCCCGATCGATTTTGGCGCTAACGGTATCACCAATCGCCAATCTGCCTCGTTCAATCTTGGCAAAATGAACAAAGAAGCTGCCCTCTTTCTTTACATCTTCTACCCGAACAACTAGATTGTCTCCAGATAGATAGCCGCGATCGCCAATTTGCCCACCCGACTCCGCGTAGAAAGGCGTCTGGTCTAGCACCACTTGCACCTCATCTCCCGTCTCAGCCTGCTCAACTGACTGCCCGACGCGCAAAATTACCGCTACCTTACTTTGACTATTAGCGCTTTGGTAACCAACAAACTGGGTAGAATCAATCTTCTCGGCGAGGCTATCTAAACTGCCCTGCACCGTTAGGTCAATTGTTTCATGGGCTGCTTTTGAACGCTGTCGCTGCTGTTCCATCTCCACTTCAAATCCGTCTGCATCGACCGGAATACCGCTTTCTTCGGCAATTTCCTGGGTCAGCTCCAGTGGAAAGCCATAGGTATCGTAGAGTTCAAAGGCATCCGCACCCGAGACCTGTTTGGGCTGTTCGGCTAGGATATCAGCTAGTCTCTTTTCACCTCGTTCTAGCGTATTGAGAAATTGAGTTTCTTCTCTATCTAGTTCATTCTTAATTGCCGTCTCGCGCGTGCGTACCGCCGGGTAGGCGGTTTCAGAAAGCGCTATTGAGCGATCGGCTACTTCGGTTGTAAACGGGCGATCGATACCAAGCAATCTGCCGTGACGCACAACTCGGCGTATCAACCGACGTAGCACATAGCCTCGACCTACGTTGGAGGCGGTGATACCGTCAGTCACCATATGCATCACTGCCCTAATGTGATCGCCAATGACCTTTAGCGATACTTTTTGAACGTCAGTCGCCTGGTGATAATCAAGGCCCGCAATCTTTGCCGCAGCCTGAATAATCGGCAAAATCAAGTCGGTTTCGTAATTGTTCGGTACGCCCTGCAAGATCTGAGCCATCCGCTCAAGGCCCAAACCCGTGTCGATGTTTTGCGCCTGCAAAGGTTCTAGATTACCTGTCGCATCGCGGTTGTACTGCATAAAGACGAGGTTGTAGTACTCAATAAAGCGAGTATCGTCTTCTAGATCAATATTGTCGTCGCCGCGCTCTGGGTGAAAGTCGTAGTACAGCTCGGAGCAGGGACCGCAGGGCCCCGTAGGGCCAGATTTCCAGAAGTTATCGGCTTCGCCCATGCGGATGATGCGGTGCGTAGGAATGCCAATTTTGTCTCGCCAAATAGCAAAGGCATCATCGTCGTCTTGGAAAACGCTAGGGACGATGCGATCGGCCGGTAGTTTGAAGACTTCTGTAGAGAGTTCCCAGGCCCATGCGATCGCCTGCTCCTTAAAATAGTCGCCAAAGCTGAAGTTTCCCAGCATCTCAAAAAACGTATGGTGACGGGCGGTGCGGCCTACGTTCTCGATATCGTTAGTGCGAATGCATTTCTGTGATGTCGTTGCCCGTGCAAACTCTGCCGAACGCTGACCCAAAAAAATAGGCTTGAAAGGTAGCATCCCCGCGATGGTCAGTAGCACCGTCGGGTCTTCAGGAACAAGCGAGGCGCTATCGAGAATGCGGTGGTCTCTAGACTCGTAGAACGCCAGGAACTGCTTACGGATGTCAGCGCCGCTCAGGAAAGGAAGCTGGGGAGAATTAGACTTCGGAGTAGTGACAGACATAAGTGAGGACGCGAACTTTGTATAGATTCAGGTTTTTAAAGGCAGCTCAGGAAAAGACGCTAACAAATAACGTACCTGCCGTAGGGGCGTAGCATGCTACGCCCCTACGGCAGATTTGATCAATGTTGCCACACTCTAGGGCTTTCTAGGAAGTTTCATCTCAACTGATTTAGACTAGCGCTTCAGTTGTTGAAGTATCAGTTGTTGAAATATCAGCTCTATTAGCTTCGATTGTTTGCAGGCAATCCTCTACGGAGGCTCGCTTCTCCATCGCCTCTACGAGCGCTACGTATGCGCTCTTTTGCTTTTCTAACAGGGTCTGCGCCTGTAGTAGTGCCCAGCGAATCTGAGTATCGGCGGCAGCGGCAGTTCGATGTGTCTGCTGCCAGAGGAGGCGCAGCTTCATCTGGTCGTCATCACCGCCTTCTGCACTGCCGTATATTTCGGTTTCAGCAGCAATGCCGGCCATCCATAGAATACAGTAGCGGTTTATCTGTTGTGCTGAGAGCATACCTGAATCTAGCTCGCCTTCTACCGCGCTCGTATCTAGGACCACTCCACCCATTCCAGGTAGCCCTGCTCTAGCCGCTTCCCAGGCACTAAGCGTATAGCTCTGAACTGGAATTTCTAACAAATGAGCGACCAAAAAGTGTCCGGCTTCGTGATGCAATATCCGCTGTCGATAGTCTGAAGATTGGCGAGAGACTAGGTCAATTAGAATATTGCCGCCCTTACCCTTGGCTACAAACCGGTCAATAGTAAAAATGCCAGCTATGGCAGAAAGCACGGTCGCCACTGCGCCCGGTGAAATATTGAACAGCGGGCCTACCAAGCTCAGCATGGTGAATGCAAAAACAGAGACAGCAAGCAAATTGAGCGTAGTAGGATTCATTCGAGATAATGCAACCGCTGCATAAGACATGAAGATAAGGCCATGTCTTGATGCCACGATAGAAAAGTTATTTATAGAACAATTCTAGACTTTCTTGGTTGCCTACGTAGCGCCAGTGCCAAGGTTCAAAGGCAACATTGGCCGAATTATCCTTGGGGAAGGACATCTCAAAGTTGTAATACGGCGCGTTTGCAGCTAGCCACTGGTATGCTGCTGTCGTCTCGAAACTCTCCTCTAGGTGCGTAGCAGGCTGGCTTTCGTCAATGAAATCGACCGCGTAGCCTGTATGGTGCTCGCTATAACCAGGTGGTGCACTCACCTGCGCACGGGTCGTAGCGCTTTCGCCGCGCTCTGCCTTGAGATCAAAATAGAGATACCGTTGGTCTTCTAGCGTCCGAAAACCAGAGATAATGCCTAGCTGTATGCCGTCATCCTTGGCATCTGTCAGCATTGCTTCGAGACTAGTCTGCGCGTCGGGCTGTAGCAAAATCCCGCTATCAGGTGACAGCGGGACCAACTTACGAGCATCCACAATGTCATAGCGGCGATGGTTCAGTAGCCGCTCGGGTTGAGATGCTAAGTCTTCTATCTCTGTCGCCGCCAAAGCAGCTTCCGCACTCTCGTTTAGTCTATCCGATAGCTCAGTTCCCGATAGCTCAGAGGCTAAAGTCCCAGTCCTAGGTTGGCTGGTGCGCCTGTAGGCCAGCGCTTTGCCGATGTTTTCCCGCCAGCCAAGCACTGTTCTATGAGTGTTAGCAGCAGCGGCTGTGACCAGAGGACTGAGCTGCTTTCTTTGCCAGATGCCAATGCTGCCCAGTCCCAAGCAGCTCAAAATTGCTAGTGCGATCGCCAATCCTTTTTTAGAAGAGCTTTGCTGAGTGCTAGCGCTCTCAATCTCTGCCAAGGAAACTTCTGTAGATTCTCGACGAGCAGGCGGAATCTCATTAGAAGGCGGAAGGATAGGTAAATTACTCACAGCGGCAAGTGGGCTTGAGTGACGGGGTTTAGTGTATAGCAAGTAGGGACAATTCAACCATAGGTTATCTACCAAGATAAGTTGATGAGTCAAGGTTACTTAACTAAGCAGGCTAGCTATTCTGCTTCAATAGTCTGGGCAAGCGTTTCCCAGTTCATGTCTTCATAGACTTCAAAAGGCTGATGAATCCAAGGATTATTTTGCAGGTAGTGAACTGCGTAGTCAGGCGCGATCACAGAACAGGCTTTGTGCCACAGCACCGCCGTCCGAATCTCGTCTATGTAAAAACCGTATCTGTGCTGTAGCCAGGAAATGCTACGTTTCAGACTCTGCCCAGAATCAACCAGATCATCTACTAGCAAAATGCGCGATCCTAAGTTTGCAGTGGTCATACTCAAATCTTTGGAAAAGGTGATTGAGCCGCGAGTTCGGTTGCCTTCACCGCCATAGGAGGCTGTAGAGAGAATGGCCAGTGGCTGGTCAGAGATCCGGCAAAGGATATCGCCAATACGTAGGCCACCTTTAGCAAGACACACAATCTGATTAAATTGCCAGTCAGAGCGGTGGACCATCAAGGCCAATTGTTCGATACTTCGGTGGTAATCTGACCAAGTTACGTAGAGATCTGAGCTTTCAAGGGTCGAGGTGGGGAGGCTTGGAGTAAAATCTGGCATTTTACCTTCGAGTTCTGCTGATAGTTACTTATTTATACAGGGTTTTCTCATGGCTAATTTAGAGCCACAGCCGCAGGCTACGGTGAACTATCCTTCACCGAAGCTGACGCTACCGGTCAAGCTAGCCTATGGCGCAGGTGATTTTGGGGCGGGGTTGACGTCTCAGTTTCTGTCGTTTTTTCTACTGATTTTCCTGACGGATGTCGCAGGGATGCGGCCTGTGGTGGCGGGCTCCGTGCTGGCGGTTGGCAAGGTATGGGACGCGGTGAACGATCCGCTAATTGGCATATTTAGCGATCGCATCAACACCCGCTGGGGGCGGCGATACCCGTGGATGTTCCTGACTGCGATTCCTTTTGGGCTGTCCTACTGCTTTATTTGGGTCGTGCCAGGCTTTGAAACAGAATGGATGAGCTTCTGGTACTACGTGGCGATCACATCGGTTTTTCAGCTATTTTTTACCACGACTAACCTGCCGTACAGCACCCTAACCGCAGAGATGACTCAGGACTACGATGAGCGCACCTCTTTGACCTCTTTTCGGCTGTCTGCTTCGATTATCGGCGGCCTGTCAATTTTGATTGCGGCGGGCGTTCTAGCGGCCGTGATCGAAGATGAGGGCCAAAGATATCTGGTGCTCGGTATTCTCGGCGGCGTTGTTTCTATCGTGACGCTATACCTGTGCATCTTTGGAACGTATGGCTATATGGCCCAAAAGGCGAAGTCAAGCGGGGTGGCGCTAGGGGATGAGATAGAAGGAGAGCAAGAGTCTTTTGGGCAGCAGTTGGGAGTAGTTGTCCGCAATCGACCTTTTTTGTTCGTTGTCGGTATCTACCTATTTTCCTGGCTGGCGTTACAGATCACGGCGGCGGTAATTCCGTTCTATGGCAAATACTGGATGGATGTGGACGGCAGTGTGCTAGCGCTGATTGTGCAAGGGGTGGCGATCGCGATGATGTTTGCTTGCGCCGCACTGAGCAAACGTATCGGCAAGAAAAATCTGTATTTTTTAGGATCGGGAATCTGGGCTTTGGTACAGGTGGCGCTCTTCTTTTTGCAGCCCGGGCAGACTGGAATTCTGTTTGGACTGTGTGCGATCGCAGGCTTTGGCGTAGCGACTGCGTATGTGGTTCCGTGGTCCATTCTTCCAGATGTGATTGAGCTAGACGAACTCAACACCGGACGCCGAAGAGAAGGCACATTCTACGCATTCATGACCCTGCTACAGAAGATCGGTCTGGCACTGGGCATCTATCTAGTGGGGCTAGCGCTAGAAGTCTCTGGCTTTGACAATGAGCTGGCTCAGCAATCAGAGTCGGCGCTCACCGCCATTCGGTTCTTTGCAGGGCCAGTCCCGCTAGTCCTGCTAGTTTGCGGTATGGTTCTGGTGTATTTCTATCCGCTCACTAGAGAAATGCACGCTGAGATTATGCTAAAGCTAGCTGAGCGCAAGCGGTTGGTACAGACAGAGGAAAGTTCCTGAGTTCGAGTTGAACCCACCTTCACCCAAGAGACTCGCTATGCCTCGCGGTACCAAGCGTGCAAGTCTCGACTAATCAAACCCTCAAGCTGCTGTATATCCGGTTTGAGTTCTGCTACCAGCCGTTTTTTCAAGGCGTCATCCACAGGCTGACGGGTAGTTTTCTGCGTGTTTAGACTTTTCAGTCCTTGCTTAGCTTTTTCTAGCGCATAGCGTCTCCAATTGCGGGGAACCGGAAGCAGATACTTGCCAAATTCGAGCACACTCGTCGGTGGATATTTTACTAGCGACTGAATAAAAGAACTACGCGCCTTCTTATTCGAATTTATTCTGCCAAAGCTAGCTTCAAACGCAGGGTTAGCACCAACAAATTCCAGTGCTTCTCGATAGACAGCAGCCGTTCTATCCCTAAAATCTTCAAACAAAATCACCTTGACCTGCTTCGAGCCGAAGAGGTCAAAGTATCTTTGCACCTGCTTTGAAAAGCTGACAACTTCCCTATAAAGCAGCATGTCAGGTACCGCGCATCGCGCAGGAATATTCCGCCCTAGCTTGCGCTCTGGCTCTAAAGCTATAGCCGTAGCAAAGTCCTGAACATTCTCACTAGAGCCATTGAACAACAGCTGCGAATGAAAAGACTGCATCACTACTACCGGATCTCGAAGCATAATGATAATCTTCGCTCCGGGGTTGAATCTGTATATGTTCTCAGCTGCTGCCCTTGAATACAGATAGGATGTGCTACCCTCCCCACAAATTCGACCTCCCCCTTCAAAAAACTTTGACAGATACTCCGATAGACCACTCACCCTACGTTTGGTCTCAAAGTCCGTGTCAAAGTAATTTAACTCCTTAGGTTTAGAGATAAAGATGTCGGGATGCTGATCGAGGTATGTACAGAATGCCGTTGTTCCGCATTTGGGCGCGCCCACTAGGAAGAAACTAGGTTGTACCATCAGAGCTCTACTGCCAAAGCGGTCAGCTCATGATACCCACAGCCAGTAGGCTCCTACAGCCGTCAGTACAGTTCATCCTTGAGCCTAACGTACTCTAATTTGGCACCGCAGAAGGATAAACGCCATCAGCGACAAAGACAGGTATCGTTTCGTACTCAGCGTCGATAGTCTCTTTTACAGAAAGATCCCACTGTAGATCGTAATCTCTTTCAAACTCAGCAGAGATATAAGGACGCAGCACGCCAGTTACAGCGACTATTTCGTTATCTTTTATCATTGCCGTTGTTGTGCTAGGAATTACCAGCAGATCGTCCCCGCCAAAGAGTTGCTCTTCATCTAAAGTGAACAAACCCGATTCTAGAATTTCTTCGACTTCACCTTCTACAGCAATTCGCTTGTTGTAATAGAACTCTGGATTTTCGGTGATGTCGCCTGGATCAGGTGAAAGCGCGATTGACTGCGCAATCACAACAGGTTTATCCTCATACTCCCCATACAGATCGGCATCCAATGTCAGACCATATTCCGTAGAAAGTGCAGTCATCGCAAAGGTTTCCACCTTGCCCGTAACCTGCACTTCGGTTTCGCCCACGTCTGGCACCACGAACGGTTCAGAAGAAGCGTTGATCACCAAAATACCTTCTCCTTCGAAGTAGTCGTCGTCCGCTAGTAGAAAGGCAGTATCATCTACAGTTTCTTCGACTTCGGCGCGAATGGTAATTTCTTCGCCTACGTAGCTTGTGGTATCGTTCACTAGCTCTTCGCTAGTCACGTTGTCCTCTTCAGCGGCAGTGTCATTAGCCTGAGGCGATGTGCAAGCTGGCAGCACAAACAAGGAGGCAGCTAGCAGTAGCTTCAAAGCGCTGGCGCTGCTCTTTGGCCCGGCTGTAGGTTTACCTGCTAAATTGATTTTCATGACTTATGGCCTCGTTTCTTGAAGTGTTTTGCCATCCAATACTCTATAAAAATTGGTGGAGTGATTGAATCTCTCTTTTGAACTAGTTATTTGTATCCCGAGATACATATTTATTTCTGGTTCTGCTCTTCTGTTCGGCACGACCTCTCAGCATAATTTCGCAGTATGGCCCTATTTTCAAACACAGAACTCAGTGAAAACAGTCTGAGCGAAGACGGTCTGAGACATCACCGGGGTAGCGTGTTTGGCAGTGCTACTCTAATCGCCGGGACAACAATAGGCGCTGGCATTTTGGCGCTACCTTTGGTGACAATGCCTGCGGGGCTATTGCCTTCCACAATTCTAATGGTGTCATCATGGCTATACATGCTGATCTCCGGGCTGCTAATTGCTGAAGCGAACTTGCAGGTTATGCAGCAGACAGGGCGATCGCAAGTCGGTCTTTTAGCCACTATCCAAAATAGTCTAGGCAAGAGGGGTGCGATCGCCTCTGGCATTGTCTACATCTTTATCCACTACGCGCTGCTAGTTGCCTACGTATCTAGAGGCGGCAACATTCTCACCACCGCGCTTAGAAACTTATATCTATATTTCTCAATTCCTAGAAATGTGCCTCCTTTGGCTGGACATGTTCTCTTTGTTATTGTGTTTGGCGGCATTCTCTTCTGGGGCAGCGACCGCTTCGTCACCAGATTGAACAGTCTGCTTGTAGCTGTTGTCGTAGGCTCCTTTATCAGGCTGCTGTGGCTCACCGTCGGGGAAGTAGAGATTTCACGCTGGTCAATTCAGCACTGGGAACTGGTTAGCGCAATCGTTCCAGTGATGTTTGTGGCCTTTGTCTATCAGAACGTCGTACCGGTAGTGACTTATCAGCTAGAAGGAGATAGGCAACGAGTGCGCTGGGCAATTGTCTTGGGTTCGCTAGTGCCGCTGGCGATGTTTTCGGTTTGGAATGCGGTGATTCTGGGCAGTGTGGACTGGAGAGGCGGTTGGTTCGATGGCGTAGACCCGACTGAGCTGCTAAGAGGAGGTTTAGGACAGCCAGGTCTAGGAACAGTGGCGTCGATATTTTCTGAAGTTGCGATCGCAACTTCCTTCATTGGGTTTTCTCTAGGTCTATTAAGCGTTTTAGAAGACGTCTTTAGAGATCTCATTGATAGCCCTACTCTCAAGCGAACGCTGTTCTACGCGCTGATTCTCTTGCCACCCTTAATACTATCGGCACTCAATCCTAATATTTTTCTGACTGCCATTAGCTGGGCAGGCGCGTTTGGAAATTCTGTTCTATTCGGCATCGTACCCGCAGTAATGGTGTGGAAGCTGCAAGATGGAAACAAGATCCATGGAACGTCGCGGCTGACTTTCTACAGTACCCGCGTGCTGCTAAGTGTGACGATTGGCGTCGCTGTTCTTGTCATTTTGCAAAATGCCGCCATCAAGCTAGGCGTGCTGTAGACAGCTTGAGCGTGTCTACTCACCAGTCCAACACAAGCTCAACTAACACAAGTCAAAAGATCAGATCTATGTCATTGAGACTATTATCGTCTCTCTCTTTTGTTAGAAGCTTTTGTCTATTTCTCGGCACTATGCTTCTACTGATCCCAAGGAGAACTTTTTATATGTTTCAACTGATGACTGCTGCTTTTTCTATGCTTACGAAGCAGATAAAGCGCTTCCAATTTGGTCAGCGGCTACAGAGCTTTATTGCGATCGCCTTCGTAGGACTAGTCCTATTGACGACTAGCGTAGACAACTCCAGTCTAAACAGCAGCACTAAAACTATGCTCAACGACATGATCGCACGGGGTGAAAACGGGCGCCCTGTCACCAGCGCTCAGTGGAAAGCCGAGAATGAAGCACTAGAAGGCCAACCTGGGAAGCGGGTAAAGCGCATTGCCGAAGAATCTGGAGATGCTGTTGAAGAAATGGGCGAGATTTATCCCGGCAACGCTAAGAGCGTCATACCTGGTATGTCAAACGACTCGCTAGAGCGAGATGACTAGTCTTTTGCGCATATTCTTCGCGTACGCATTCTTCGCATACGTATCCTTCACGTACATAGGCGCATAGGCAGCCCTGACTAAGAGCAAGTCAACAAGACGTAGCTGCAAGACAAAAATCCAAACCCCTAGACGCCGTAAATCTTAGCTGTTTATGGTGTCTAGGGGTTTTCAACTATTGCTCTCTCACGGTAATCTCAATGGGTTCCGATAGCACTGGATTGTCGTGCGGCGTATGGGCATAGTTGCCCAACAACAGCTGAAGCGTATGCTTGCCGGGTGCTAGCTGAATTGTTGCTTCGGTTTGACCGCCGCCAAAGTGCTTGATCCGGGCAGTAGAAGGCAAAGGATTTTCTAAACTAGGCAGCTCATCCACATCGACTAGTAGGTGATGATGGCCAGTTTTATCTTTGTCGATTCCAGCTGGGGCAATGCCCATACCAGAGAGTCCAAATTTGACTGTGAACTCGGGAGGCACTGTTTGCCCGTCAGTCGGTGAAATCAGATAGGCTTTGGCCTCCACAGGTGCATGTGAGATGACTGGAGTGGCGATCGCATCAGGCACAACCGTCCATAAAACCAAAAACCACACAACCGCCAGGCAAGTTGCAGACCCTAACCATTTCTCAATCCGATTTTTGATCCGATCAGACAAAGCAGACACCACAGAGTTCATATCGACACCTTCTAACAAGACACGCTGTCAATTATTGTACCGTCTGTTCTGACCTACTCATTCGACGGTGGCGCGTGTGTCTAGGTCTCTTAGATAATAAAGAGCAAAGCAGGCGGCTAGCATAGGCCAAGCGGCATAGAACAAGATATTAGACGACTCGAATGGCGCTATATATTTTGGAAAAGAGACAATCGTAGAGGCGGCATGCATCAGCAGCACCAAACCATAAGTGATCCTCTTCTGGAAGCCGACTATAAAGCCAAGCATAATCAGCAGTTGAATAACACCTAGTACATAAGAGACGACCGTGCCAATGTTACTAATGCCGTAGAAAGCCTGAAAAACAGCTGCCACATGATCTGGCCTAGCAAACTTATCAACCACCCAAATAAACATAGCGATAAAAATGCTGATGCGAGTGAGCAGTAGCACTAGCGATACCCGTCGGGTAATCGGTGTACTGATAACAGTATCTTTGTCTGCGTTCGTTCCTACCATGACGATCTTCCCTATAGAGCGAGCTTTGTTGCGAGGGGCTTTCTGTAATTTATTTTGACGCGATCACCTCTTCGAAAATGAGAACACTCTAAGAAACTGCTAAAAAGAAACCACTAAAAAGAAACCACTAAAAAACTGCTGTCTGCTACTCGATGTATCTAAAGCGAGCCATACCGTATAATTTGCACAACAAAAACGAAAACGATTCTTCAGCGGACTGTCCATGTTCCACGATCTGCTAACTGCTCAAAACAGAGCGATTGTATTGAGGTTCTACAAAGCCTTCGATGATCGCCAGCTGCAAACGGGTCTATCTTTGCTATCACCCGCCCTAGTTGCGCATATGGCCGGAATCGAAGCACCCCTTACTCAAGCTGAATTTGCTACACTCAGCGCAGAAATTTACAACGCTTTTCCAGACGGTCGCCACCACTTCAGCCAAACCGTTGCCCGCAAAGATAGGGTCACCACCTGCGGCACCTTCACTGGCACACACCTCGATACCTTTAAAGGCATTCCTGCAACTGGCAAGCAAGTCAGCTTCAGCGTCATGCACATTGATCGCGTCAGCCACAGCAAAATTGTCGAACATTGGGGACTAGGCGATCGCCTATCGATGCTTCAGCAAATTGGTATGAAGGCCGTTCCTGGTCCCAATATCTTGATGAAGATGGGCTTGAAGGCCAGCAAAACTCTGACAGGCGACACCTTTGATCGTCTGCGGTCCATCGCTCAACCCGATCACTATCCTCAGATGCCAGAGTATTAGAAGCACACGCCATGGATCATACGCAACGCAGTTCAGACTTGGAGATTACACACTTATGGTTAACGTCCTCCAAGCCAGTCAGCTTTCCATTCACGATGTGGTTAGCATACTAAGATCAATAGCCAACCTATGAGTCACTGTTGTCTAAACTCCCGTCCCAACAGGAACCTTATCTCTTTGGGGATGGACGCTCGCACCTGCCTGGATAGCTGCATATAGTCGATTCAGTGCGCTGATATATGCGTAGGCAGAAGCAACAACGATGTCGGTATTAGCAGCGTGACCAGAGTAAATCCTGTCGCCGTGCCGCAGCCGAATAGTGACTTCTCCCATAGCGTCAATGCCTGCGGTGACCGATTGAACAGAATACTCAATTAGATCGTTAGGGATATCTACAATTCGGTTGATGGCGCGGTAGATGGCGTCTACTGGGCCAGTCCCGATAGAGGCGTCAGTAAGTTCTTGGCCATCGGGAGTGCGAATAGTGATCGTGGCAGTGGGCTGGGCGTTACTACCGCAAGAGACCTGAATCAGCTCGGCTTTGAAGTGTTCGGCAACCTGCAGTGTTTCATCATTGACGATGGCTTCTAGATCGCGATCGCTAATCTCTTTCTTCTTATCAGCAATATCTTTGAACCGCAGAAAGGCTCTATTCAACTCCTGATCGCCTAGGTCGAATCCTATTTCTTTGAGCCGGGTACGAAACGCATTACGCCCCGAGTGCTTGCCCAAGACAATCAGATTGTCATTTAGCCCAATTAGCTGCGCGTCCATAATCTCGTAAGTCAGACGATTCTTGAGCACGCCATCTTGGTGGATGCCCGATTCATGCGCAAAGGCATTAGCACCCACAATGGCCTTATTAGGCTGCACCAGCATGCCAGTCACATTCGAGACTAGTCGAGAAGACTTGTAGAGTTCTTGAGTCTTGATATTCGTCAGCGGCACTTCGGCGTCTATCGGCAGACCAAAGAACGGATTGAAATACTGTCTACGAACGTGCAGAGCCATCACCAGCTCTTCTAGTGCTGCGTTACCAGCACGCTCGCCAATGCCGTTAATAGTGCATTCTAGCTGCCGGGCTCCAGCTTTCACCGCTTCTAAAAAGTTGGCAACCGCTAGACCCAAATCGTTGTGACCGTGAACGGAAATCACCGCTTTGTCAACGCTAGGGACATTCTGCTTGATGCCGCGAATCAGATCGCCGAATTCGCTAGGTGTGAGATAGCCGACAGTATCTGGAATGTTGAGCGTTGTCGCACCTGAGCAGATGGCCGTTTCTAACACTTCGTAAAGAAACTCTGGTTCACTGCGGCCTGCGTCTTCTGGGGAAAATTCCACATCATTTGTAAAGCTGCTGGCCAAGCCCACCATCCCTTTGGTGATCGAAAGTACCTCCGAGCGAGACTTCTTGAGCTTGTACTTCATGTGAATGTCTGAAGTCGCAATAAAGGTATGAATCCGACCTTTATCAGCAGGTGCTACTGCCTTCGCAGCCGTCTCAATATCGCCTTTGGTAGCTCTTGCTAGACCACAGATAACGGGACCATCTGGCGTACCCACTTCACTGGCAATGGTACGAACAGCTTCAAAGTCACCAGGACTGGCAAAGGGAAATCCAGCTTCGATGATGTCTACGTTTAGCCTAGCGAGTTGTTTGGCAACCGCTAGCTTTTCGGCTACATTCATCGTAGCGCCAGGAGATTGCTCGCCGTCGCGCAGCGTAGTGTCAAAAATCAGCACTCGATCCCGTGGCTCCGCTTGAGCTTTCACAGCCTGGGTTTGCTGAGTCATGGCCTGGGTCATTGTAAAGAGTTCCTGAGTTTGAGATAGCGCTTTGATGCTAGCTTTCTATTTTAGAAGGGCTTGTTCCAATCGTGGCAATAGATTTAATGATTGCTGCGATCGCATTAACATTTCATATAGATCCCATCTCAGGTGTTTGGTAAACCGCAGCAACCTGAGATAGTTTGCAGTAACTGAGCAGGAATTCTTTGCATGTCTCTCTATGCCTTATCTGGGCGCACTTCGCTGAAGTTCGGCTTTTTGGCTACTACTGTCGCTAGTGCGGTATTGACTAACTTGTCACCTGGTGCGCTATTCAGTCTACCAACTGCGCAGGCCGAAAGCCCTGCGACCGAGACATCCCCACCTGAGGCGGCAGCACTCGAGAACTTGCCTCAATCTTGGCAGCTACTGACCAGTACCACTGGAAACTTTAGCGTATTAATGCCTAGCAAGCCTGCGGCGTTTAACTTTTTGCCAGCAACTAATCTCTCGATCGAAGGATTACCAGTGACTGACACGAGCATTGATTCTCCGCTGTACCTTCAAATGCAATTAGTAGAAGCGACTCGCCTAGAAATCTATGCAGTGGCCTCCACAATGGCTACCGACTTCATCGAACCGGGAGACAGTCCAAATGAATCGTTGCTCCGATGCGTTAGCAGCCTCAATAACCAGAACGTACAAGCCGTTATCAGTACGGTTCGTTTAGGCGAAAAGATAGGAATTGAGGCAGAATCCTTTAGCCTAGACGAGGGGCTGCAAGTTTCTCGCTGCTACCTCACAGGCGATCGCGCCTACATCATCTCAGTCACTAGCAAACCATTCCAAGCAGGAGCTAGCTTGCAGCCATCAGAGGGCGATAATTCACCATTAGAAACGCGATCACCAACAATGACAGCTTTCTTGGACTCATTTGAAATCTCAGACTAAGAGCCCATGAGCAAAAGGGAAAAAAACTACTCCCCTACTTCTCAGACCTATCATCACATTAGGCTGCTAGCGGAAGATCCTCCTCAAAACCGTGATACAAGGGCCGCTTACGAGAAGCTAGCAACTCACCCAACTTCGGCACGTTGCCACTACTGTAAACTCTAAACTCATGATGAACATTCGCATTTTCAGCGCGCACAGCCTGGTTAATCACCAAAGAACCCTTCAGGTCTGATTCCGAGCGATGAAAGGTGCCAGGTGGAATACGAAGAATGTGACGATTAGCATCTAAGCGAACTACGTGATAAGGATGCTCCCACTCAAAGTTAATCAGATGAAAAGTGCGCCCGCCCGAAAGTGCCAATAGATTGTCTTCCTGATGAGGGTGAAGGTAGAACTGCCAGGCGTTGTTGTCATCGTTATTTGGACTGATAGCAGGCCCCTCGTGATACACCAAATCTCTTGCATTGGAGGCAGGAACGGTAATATCAAAAAACTGAACGCTAGGTGTGTCTCTAAACTTTTGAAAGTCGAGTAGCTGGAACATTGAACAAGGAACCCCTCAAAGTCGAAAGTCGTGTGGTTGAACTGGTGATTGAACTGGTGATTGAACTGCTAGTCATTTTGCCCGCTCCGCCTAGTAAATTAGAAATCTAGTAGTTAGTAGATTTACTGCGTCAGTAGCTGCTAGAACATTACTGCAGCGGTTCTAATACCGGGAGACAGCTGGCGTGTTAGCTTGCCAATCTCTGCGTAAGCTGACTTCAGACTAGCCTTAGCTTTTAGAGGGAGCAAACCGTCTAATGATGCACATCCATGCGGAAAGCGAATAGATAGCAGGTATGAACATCTTTCATCTTGAGGTGCTTTCGGCTGTTGTTGCTCATGGAACTTTCTCTGATGCGGCTATGCATTTAGAGGTGTCACAGTCTGCGGTTAGCCGAGCGATCGCATCGCTAGAAACCGAACTAGGCGTGCCATTATTCATTCGGGGGCGTTTAGGTGCGAAGCTGACACCCGTAGGCGAACGTGTCATAACCCATGCGCACCAAATGCTAGACATCAAAGAGCTAATAGACTACGAAGTCAATCTAGAAAAAGGACTATACCGATCTCGGCTACGAATTTCATCGTTTCGTAGCGCGGCAACTCACTTATTACCTGCCAGTATTGCCCGTTTTAGAAACCGATTTCCCCATGTCGAAGTTGTTCTTTTTGAGCTAGATCCAGCCGGAGTAGAACATTCTTTGAGAGAGGGGCAAGCCGATATAGGCTTAGTTCCACTGCCTCGTTCGGAAGAGTTTCGCACAGTCGAAATCGCCCAGGATGAATATGTGGTATTGCTGCCAAAGAGTGACCCGCCCCCGCCCAAGGAATTAACTTGGGAAGCGTTATCTGCATACTCTTTTATTCTGTTCAACTATGCCGAATGCACCAGTGCGGTTAGAGAGCACTGGGCAAAGTGGGGACAATCTTTTGAGGTAGCGTACGTTATTAGAGAAGATTCTACAATTGTCAGTATGGTGGCACAGGGCTTGGGGGCAGCGATCTTGCCGAGGCTAGCGGCAATGCCAATCCCAGATGATGTGTATGTGCGATCGCTACCCATCCGATTAGATCGGATTATTGGCGCAGCCACGCTAGCGAGTACACCCTCTGCTCCAGCCGTGAAGATGTTTCTAGATATACTTGGCAGTTAGAAAGCTGTTTCGGTGTAGCTGAACCATTAGAAGACTGCCATTTCAAACGCTCACAAAATCTACGACAAAAGATCTAGTGATTTTTGAGCTTGGTGATTTGGAAAGATTTGAGCGATCGCACTATCACCCAAGCCAAAATGCGGCCTCAGCACCGACTCTAAAACGTCTCGGTAGTCTGTAGTTACAGCCAAATCTCGCGACTCATGGCGTACATCTAGCCCTAATCCAGGCCACTGCCCGTACACCTGTTTGCCGCGTAGTCCGCCGCCCATTAGCCACATGACGTTGCCGTGTCCGTGGTCGGTGCCACGGTTACCATTTTCCAAGACGGTGCGGCCAAACTCCGACATCACGACTACCACCGTATCCTGATAGATCGGTCCTAGCTCTTGTGCTAGCATCGCTAGCCCAGTACCGACTAGCGGCAAATAGCGCTGCAACAGTCCGCCTTGACCTACATGAGAGTCCCAACCGCCCAGCTCCATAAAGGCAACTTGGGTGTTTGCGTCGCTTCTCATGAGCTGCGCTAGGCGGCGAGTGCTGCGAGCAAATCGGGTTGGGGTTGGGGCTCCGCGTGAGGCAGCCTCGTCTTCGTTATTGAACTCTCGCATAATCACATCCCTAGCCTGTCGCCCTGACTGATAGACCCTCGCCACCTGATCGTCCCCGGCATATAGCTGGTCAAATGCGGTCTGTAGCTTGGGTCGATCGATTGCCAACGAAGGAGAGCCACCACCACTAAGTCTCAAATTAGCGACAGGTTCCGGACCCGATAAAATGAGCGGTAGCGTACCGCCAGAACTGACATTGAGAGCAGTGGTTGAAGTACTGTCCGGCAAAAAAGATAGCAGTCGGTTTAGCCAGCCAGTAGATGTAGAGGTTTCACCTGGAGTGCCATTTTCTAGATAGTCTTGTGCTTGGAAATGCGACCTAGATGGATCAGGCGAACCTGACGCATGGACAAACGCTAGATTTCCATTCTGCCATTCTGTCATTAACGGCAATAGCTCAGGGTGCAGTCCGAACTGACAAACATGGACCGTCCGGTCCACCGGCGTGCCGGTTGGGGCCAAAACCCCGCTAATGGTGAAGGGCTTGTCATCGTGCAAAGCCCCCAGCGCCACCCGCCCTGCCCCATGGGCCACCACAATCTCGT